>CAJQOX010000169.1 GCA_905480075.1 uncultured Aureispira sp.
ACTCGTAGTCTCAAACACAATAGGGATTGATTCGACCACAGTACAAATTACAATTACTCTTCCTCCTGCTCCTTTGGCAAGTGATATAGAAGTGTGTTCGGGCGATACTGCTTTTGTCTCTGCTATTGCCACCGGCGTAGCTCAATGGCGGGATGCATCGAACAACGTGATATACAACGGAGATACGCTGACTGTGCCGAATGTAAATACAGTTCAGACCTATTATGTAGAAAATCTTGTAGGAACGCCATCGCAGTATGCCGGGCCTGTCAACAGCAACATAGGTGGCGGCGGATACCACTCATCGGCATTCCATGGTGCTTTGAATTTCACTGCCAACAAAAGTTTCGAAATTGTATCAGCATGGGTAGATGCTGATGGTGCAGGTCCAAGGACAATAACCCTGGCAAGCGGAACAAATACAAATGGCAATGCACCGGGTGCAGGCATAGCACAGGTAACAATTAATATGGTGGATGGACCACAACGGGTAAATTTAAACCTGATGGTACCTGCAGCAGGCAATTATAATATTGGTGGTAATAATGTTGATTTATTCCGTAACAACAGCGGAGCCAACTTTCCTTATACCTTGTCAGGGTTTATGACGATCAATAACTCTTCTGCAACTACAAATCCTACAGGATATTACTATTATCTGTACGACATAGAAGTCCGTGACCCACAATGCATTTCAGTAAAAGATACGGTAACTATAACTCCGGTCATCAGCAATTTCAGCTATGTAGATAACGGAGGGACTGTCTCCTTCACAGATGCTTCATCAGGTGCAACTAGTTGGCTATGGGATTTTGGCGATAACAACAATTCCACTCAACAGAATCCGGTCCACACCTATTCCACTCCGGGTAATTATACTATTACATTAACAATTAATAATGGTGCCTGCAGTAGTACACAAACCTTTACTATTGCTACCGGAATTAGTCAGGTAGGTTCTAAAAATCCTGAAATAGTTCTACTTCCTAACCCTACGAGTGGTCAGGCAAGCATTCTGATTAAGAAAGCACTTCAAGAAGATCTTCATATCCTGGTAAGAGATATGAATGGTAAAGAAATTATGAATAGTGTATTGACAAAAGGGAATACGGAATTGATATTAAATTTTTCTGAACTGGCCTCCGCTGTATATATTGTACAAATAAAGGGCAGAACATTTTCTGAAGTGAGAAAACTTATTGTGGAATAAATGTGATTCCAATTGATAAATTTGTATTTATTTTATGATTAAATGCTGTCTGATTATATTCAGGCAGCATTTTTAATATTATAAAATCTGATAAGTTGATTTTAAATACTAAATCAAAGCAGGAAAGGATTATTTGGATTATCGTTTTTCTTATAAATTTTAGCATCTTGTATAACCGGATCGGAATTAAGATGATTGTATTGTTCGTCATGCTCAATACTCAGGTCTTCCACAACAGAAAAGCAGAGAGATAATTCGTCATAAAGTTCATGAAGGGTATTATCCTTCATCAGGCTTTTTTTAATATCTGGTTGAAAAAAATTATTTCCTGTAGAGAGTGCTATAAAGATTTGATTATTAATAAAACTAAGCCTTAATCTTTTATTCCATTTAATTTTCAAATCGTAAATAGCTTTAATCAGCACAGGAGAAAGAAGTCTTCGGGCTTCCTCTTCGTCCTTACTATAAACAACAAACTCCTTTTCAAACTCGGGATGTTCTTCAAAATATACCAATTCCCCCCCCTGAAAAAGAGAACCCATTGTTTTCTGTATAAATTTTCCGAACGTTCCGAAACTGCTTTCAGCGGAATCAGGAATAACCTGAATTCGACCACTAACACGCTGAGGAACATCGAGAATAAAAAATATACCATCAAAAACAGTAGAAGTAGTAGAATCACCATCAGAATCTGTAGTGGTATCCGTAACTCTCAGTTCAGAGAATTTAAATGCACAACCACTTTCGGTTTCACCTTCAAAATAATCCTCTCCACTATAGGAATCGTAGGAACCAAAAAGCTGAGAAGAGGAGAAAATACTGGAAGGCAAATAATTATCCGGGGCATAGTAGGAGTTGGGGTAAATGGAACTCACAAAGGAAGAAAAAACCTGATGTTTAAAAGAATGGATAAATTCTGTTTTGTGAGGAGATATTTTGAACAAATACACAAGGAAAAAACTAATAAAGGAAATTACCGCACAAAAAATTGTAAGGGGTAAACTTCCGGACAGAAAGGAAAAAAGGGCAAAAAGTAAAATTATAAGTGGGAGGATATACCATTTTTTTGCATTGGAAATAGCTTGAAGCTTTTCTTTCCGTAGCAATTCAATTTTTTGCAGGGCAGGGTTAATTTCCCGACGTATGTCGTTAAGGCTTTTCATTTGGGAATAAAAATTCGTTTTCTGTAATCAAAGCAGGAAAATAAAATTGATAACAGAATAATAATTCAATAAATAATTAGAGGTATAATATTTAATTTACAAAAAATATATCGATTTAGCTATAATATGATTAAATATTTATAATTTTTTTTTTAAATTATTAACTACATTCTCATGTTCATAACTAATTATTTAAAGTTAAATAAAAATATACTAAGAAAAACATGTCTGATTTTATCCTAAACAATCGTTGACTTGTAAGGTAAGTTGTTATAATTATCTTTTTAGCTCAATCTTTAAAAATTTTGCTAGTAAAAACCATTTGACCTTTTTGAAGAAAAGTAATGATATACAATCCGGGGTTAAGATGTGAAAGATCGACGGAGTTTCCCGAAAGTACAACAGAAATTTGTTTCCCGGAATAATCATAAATCATGAGCTCTGAATTTAGCAATTCAGGAGGAATAAATAAGCATTGGGATACCGGAACAGGATAAGGATAAAAGCTTAATTTTTTTTCAGATAAAATTGGATTTACCGGATTGAGGAAAGATAAATTCTGAAAAATAAGAAAAGCCTGCAAATCAGGTGCATTGGTAAATCCTGTAATGACAAGATCGTGGTCAGCAGAAAATTGTATATCATAACCAATCTCTACCCCATTAAAACCAAAGTATTTTTTGTAAAGTACATTTCCAATAGAGTCAATGATCATGAAAAATAAATCTAGATTTGAGTCTGTGGTATCATGAGAGTAACCGGTTAAATAGTAGGAGTTTGAATTATTAACAAAGACATCAAAGGCAGCATCACCAAAATCAGAATCGGGGATTGCATATTGGTAAATCAACTGACCGGAAAAGGACATTCTAACATAATATATATCGAAATAAGAACTTGTTGGAGTAGTCATTTCTCCCACAATCAGCAGTTCATCATCATTTACAACCATGGTTTTACAGCCTCCGTTATTTGGATTCTGTACCACTGTATCCCACAACAAATCACCTGCCGAATCACAGGCAATTACCATAATGTTATAATTCCCTGAGGGCTGAAGCTGATCCCCGGCCATAAAATATCCCCCACCCGGATTTTCAACAACAGTTACACCTATATCATTGGTACCAAGGTCATGTTTTTTTTGCCATTCGGAATCTCCTTTATAATTGAATTTGTGCAATAAGAAATCATTCCCCGGGATTCCCGGTTCGGCACTGAACCCTCCTACTATAAAACCATTATCGAGTGTAGGCTTAATATCATAAAACTGTTCTGAACCATTGATGCTGCCATAGATATCGAATGATATGAAGGTACCGGCAGTATCTAATATCAAAACAAAGCCATCTAATCCATTCGCGTTGTGACTTTCCCCCACAATAATCAACTGACCATTTTTGCAGATCATATTATTGGGGTAATCAAGATCAGATGTTCCGTAATAGCTGACAGCAGATAATTCATTGCCATTGGAATCCAGTCGAACAACAAATACGTCATCACCTCCCAAAGGACCGGGACTGATATATCCTGCCATCCAAACAGAGGCGTCCGGCATTTGATAAGATACGATTCCTTTTTCCTGTTTTGAGGTGTCACCGTAAATCAGAATAGATTGGGCGCTGATTATATTTAATGATGCACTAAATAGTAATAGCAAAAATCCGTACCGTGCCATTTTTTATAAAAAATTAAGAAAAGGCTGATTCAAAAAATAAACTTTTAAAATATACTACTAAAATTAATTAATTAAAGGGGGACCAAAAACAAAAAGGGAGACAATCTTTCGAAAGTCTCCCTTTTAGTACCCGGAGCGGGAATCGAACCCGCACTCCCTCAACGGGAACAGGATTTTAAGTCCTGCGTGTCTACCAGTTCCACCATCCGGGCAACATTGCTTAAAAAGCAAGAAGAAAGGTGGAAACCCATCTCAGAGCGAAAAACGAGACTCGAACTCGCGACCCCAACCTTGGCAAGGTTGTGCTCTACCAACTGAGCTATTTTCGCATAATCTGTGTATAAAAAATATCACTTCTTTCAAGTGCAGTGCAAATATAAGTCGGTCTTTTTGTCTTTGCAAGTTTTGTGCTTACTTTTTTAATAAAGAATAAAACTATTATATGGCAACTGTCTGATAATAAAATTAGTTCCCTGCAATCACTTCATCTTTTAATTCAAAAATTATCCAATCATAAGTTAATCTGATTAAATTTTTAAAAGTTATCAGAGCAAAGATTATTTAATATTGTAAAAACAGAAAGATAAAACGTTTTTAAAAATAAAGATTTTAATAAAAAAAAATTAATACCTTGCACTAAAACCAAAAACATCAGCATAAAAATGTCTGAAAAAAATCTAAGCAAACAAACATTAAAAAAGAGGAAGGAATATTCACAAGAAGAAATAGATGCAAACAAATACGTCTATAACCATTTTGATTCCAATTTTGTCCGTCAGATCAATAATTCGATACTCAGCATAATAGCTGACGTATATTTCAGGCCTGTATTCATAGGTTTTGATGAAATGCCTGAACGCAATAACCCTGACAGACCTGTTATCTTAGCATCTAATCATTCGGGGATGTCCTTTCCCTGGGATGCCATGATTTTCGGTTGCGGTATACAAAAGCAATTCGATTATGATGAATCCAAGACCTTTCGGGCAATTATTGCCCCCGGTCTGTCAGGAATACCTGCCATGCATCCTTTTTACATGAAAGGCGCCTGGAAAGTGTCGGGCGGTGTGGATGCCACCTTTTTAAATTTTGAAACCATGATGCATTACCCTGAAGGACATCTTTTGATCTATCCGGAAGGAGTTCCTGGTATTGGAAAAGGCTTTAACAACAAATACAAACTACAACGCTTTGCCACCTCTTTTATCAGGATGAGTTTGAAACACAAAACAGACATCCTCCCCTATGCAACCGTTAATGCAGAATATACTATACCCTTTGTATATAGTTCAGACTGGGTGAACCGACAATTCAACAAAATAGGCGTTCCCTTTATGTCTTTGGGCATACCTACCTTAGCTTTGATATTCCCTTTTGCCTTTTATATGGCCTTCCCGGCAAATATGCATTTCATTAAGGGCACAAGAATCAGTCCCTGGAAATGGACCGATAAGTCGTATGAGGATATGACAGAGGAAGAAATCAATGAAATCAGAGACAAGGTAAAATCGTCTATGCAGGAAGACCTGGATAATGCCGTCGAACTCTATGGGAAAAAACCTTATAACGTGAAGCACCTGATAAAAATCATGTGGAAAAAACGAGGCTGCTTTCCTTATAATCTGCCTATATTCTGGCCCTTGCTGTTCCATGAATTTAACCGTCAGTGGATAAAAAAGGAAAAATACAAAAGTAAAGAGGACATCGTGATCAAAACCGGCTGGGGAACTTTTATCAGATTGATGATACTTAATCCTATCACGGTATTCTATTTCATTCCTATCCTGGGATGGTTCTTTCTTTTGTTTTACGGCAACAGAAAATGGAAAAAACTGGATGAACTGGGGAAGCCCTTTTCTTAGATGTTAGGTGCTGCGCTTTTTGATCTTAGGTTTTTGATTTATTTGTAGTAATAAGAAAAGAGCAAAATTTGCAAAGCAAATTTTTCTTACTACTTATGACTAATGACTCACTACTATTAAAAACTTATGACTTAAACTTATAACTTACTACTATTTTAAGATCAGTAATTTTAATTTTATAAAAATGATTGCAGATATAAACTACCAGGGTAAAAAATACAGCATAGACCTGGAAAAGCCATTGGATATTTCCCTGCCTGTTCAGGATAAAAAAGATGCTGCGACCGCCTGGTACTGCCCGCCCCCTGTTATTAGTCCGGTGATGACCGAGCATTTTACCGGTGATGTCAATCAGGGAGGTCCTGTAAACTTTATGAATATCTTCTTTAATCCTCATGCGAACGGTACACATACAGAATGTGTGGGACATATTTCCAGTGAATTTGTTTCTATCAATCAGGTGATGAAGCGTTTCTTTTTTCCGGCTCAACTCTTAAGTATAAAGCCTGAGGAATCTGATGGCGATCTGATAATCAGAACCTCTGAAATCAAAGCTGCTTTTGCCTCAGGGAAGAATATAGAATCCCTGCTGATAAGAACGCTACCTAATTCGGGAGAAAAAAGAACCCGACAGTATAGCAACAGCAATCCACCATATATAGAAGCCGAGGCCATGAATTGGCTGTATGAACAGGGAGTCCGTCATTTTATGATAGATACTCCTTCTGTAGACAAGGAACTTGACGGAGGAGTATTAGCAGCACATCATGCTTTTTGGAACTATCCTGACAATCCACGAACTGATGCAACTATTACGGAACTTATATATGTCAGGGAAGAAATTAAAGACGGTATATATATGCTTAATCTTCAGATGGCTGCCTTTGAAAATGATGCTGCACCAAGCAAGCCTACCTTGTATACTCTTTTGTAAAATATTCGTTATTATTTTACTATAAATAAAAATGTGCTTAAACACTTCCGTGATTAAGCACATTTTTTATTGGTAATATTTTTATTAAATCTGGTTAATTTGCCATAGCAAAATCGAGTATCATACTTAGGTCCTCTCTTGATTCGACTCTGTTGTCAGTTGTTCTCATATCAATAACCGCTGAATTGGTTTTTTTGATTTTATCAAAATCGAGATTTTTAAAATCTTCGTTAGTAAAAAGAGCAACCTTTCCGCCGGGAATAACAGCTAAAAGTGCATTATCACCGTCTTTAGGGATAAAAAACTTATAAAAGCCTCTTGTAGTATAAGGAATAACCCCTTTTCTGTTCTTCATCACAAGGTAAAATTTAATCTCTTTAAGTATATCATCCGATACCCCTGCCAATTCATCAAAAGTAAATTCTGCATTACAGTTAATGTTTGGAAGGCTTTTCCATCTGTCACAATTAAAAGTACCGAATCCTGAAATACTGAGTGCTCGCTGCATTTCTGCCTGATAATTCAATCGTTCTCTTTTTAAACGAACCTCTTCTTTGATTTTTTCGTACTCCTTCATAGATTTTTCAGTAAACTCCGCCAATGATTTTTCATAATCCTTACCAGCCAATACCGGTTGAACGAAGGTAGAGATTGTTTTCTTATCATTGGACAATTTCAACTCAAAATACCCTGTTTCAGATTCGTGAATAGAAATATTATCCCAGTTGGATTCGAACACCCATTTTTCCTTTTCAATATCCACTCCCTGACCACTGTACTGCCAAATTACATCAGAAAAAGCAGCAAGAGTGGGAAATTTTGAATAGTTGACATCGAGCTCAAAATATTGTCTGTCATCTTTAAGGGATTTTTTGGCTGGTTTAACAGGTTTCAGGGGCATACTTTTCTCCAGTTCAGCCAATGCTTTTGCTCTTTTTGCATTGGGTTTTTCCTTTTCCATTCGTCCTTCATCATCCCAGTGACATTTCTTTTTGTCGAGTTCAAAGAAATTGAAATCATCCCCCTTATTATAGGAAGCAAGGTTAATTTTAATATCCTTGTCTGCTTTTACAAAAATTTCCTGACCATTCTGTTCTCCGGCAATCTCAAACATACCACCGGTTTCCATATACTCTCCTGTCTCAGGGTCGTGCATAGGAATACCGGAAACAATAATATCTGATGCATCGTGAAATTCACGAAATTTAATGTCTACTTTACCTTCCACAGGCTTGCCATCCTTGTCTACAAAGGCATCTGCCGGGATTTTCACTGTCGTTCCTGTAGGGGTTTCGAAGGTCATTCCCTCTTTTACCGGAACTATGTAAGTAATAAACGGAACTTCGATATCCGGTAGTGGGGGTTTTACAGCTATAGCAGGCATTAACAGTTTTGCTTCTGTATTTTCGACATCCGTAATATCTGAAATATCCGGAGTAGTGTCTGCGTTGTTACAGCTTATACTGAATGCAAGTAGAATAAAAGCAGAGAAGGTAAGCAGCGGAGTATTCATATTTTTAAAAGTCATATTTTTTTTGTTTAAAATTATTTAAATATGACCTTATAATGAAAGTTTGAAGAAAGGTTACACATTTTTATCATTGATTATAAAAAAATTAAAAGATGTATTGATAAATATAGAAATGATGTAATATTTAGTTGTTTAGCCTTACAGTTTCATTACCGATCAGTACATTGACAGGTTCTCCCTTATAGTTCTCTCCTGATTTACCGGAATAATACAGACTGTAGAGTAAACCCTTTATACCAAAATTCAACTGTCTGTATACGGTAGAAAACACAGAATTGCTGTTTTGAGCCCCTTTCATCTTCTTTATAAGCCACCGGAAAACAACGGTAGGCATAAATGAAAGAATTACCAAAACAAGATTAAGACTGCCGATATCGTCCTGAGGGGCATGCAAAGCAAGGTCATCGATATGAGAAAGACAGCCTGTTTCGGAAAAAGCGGGAAGGACATCAGATGCCGGCATCAGCAAATCGCCAAAGGTATTAAAAGAGATAAGCGCGCGTTTCGAGAAATATTTTGACATGATCATTGAATTAGCTGTTGAGATAAACGATAGGCAAAGGTCATAATAGACAAGGCAGGATTGATTCCCGGTGCCGAAGGAAAAACAGAGGCATCTGCCACATAGATATTATCATAGCCATGCATCTGATAGTCCGGATTGACAACCGAGGTCTTTTTATCCTTGCCGATAGCACAACCACCCATCTGATGCAGGCCGAAGTAGTAAGGAGAATGATACACCCTTTTTGCATCGGCAGCAGTAAAGATATCATTGATAATTTTCAGCCCTTCATCCCTTCTTTTGATATCTATGGGTCCGAGGTCCTTTTTTACGATCAGTTTACCCTTTTTGGATACAGAAATCTCCCCGGGGGTTTCATCGCGTATAGCCACTTCAATACAGCCCATATAAGCATATTGAGCGATCAATTGCTGCAATTCAGGACCGGTTTCTGTAATCAGCATCGCTACCGAAGACCCACCTGCAAAGACATTTTCGAGTTTGAAACCTTTCTTTCTGAACTCCTCCCCTTTTATAGTCACTGTCTGAAAAGCCCCTTTGTGTGCATTGACCTTATTGGGGTACAAACCAAAACTCATAAACTGAGGATGTGTGAAGAAGTTTTTTCCCAAGGCAGGGAATTCTTTTTTAAAGCCCGAATACTGTAAAATCCTGTTGCTTCCAAAGGTTCCTGCACACAGGATTAATTTCTGACAGGTCAGTTCTTTCGCCTCCTCATTATGTATTCCTTTTACAGTAACAGAATTTGCAGCGTGTTTGACCTTATCTACCTGAAAGAGGTCGAGGACCGTCAGAGGCAGTCCTTCTTTTTCTGCCCTTTGTATATAGGCCACCATCGTACTCTGTTTGGAATCCCTGTGACAGCCCGACAGGCAATTGA
>CAJQOX010000170.1 GCA_905480075.1 uncultured Aureispira sp.
CCTCCGTCAGGGAGTTGAACACCGTTCACCCTGCCATCCCATTTGCTGTCGTAACTTTCTGACATGAATACCACCTGCCCCCAGCGATTGAAAACTTTTACATTGTGAGGCAGGGAAGCTAAACAGGGTTTCTCCCAATAATCGTTTACTGCATCATTATTCGGAGTAAAGGTCATAATAGCTTTGATGCAGCCCAGTTCTCCCAGGGGCAATACCACTTCATAAGCATCATTGCAGCCTTTGCTATCTGTAACCGTAACTATATATGTAGCCGGAGACAAACCTTCAGCAATTGCTGTTGTCTGTGCAGAAGGGTCATTCCATTGATAAAAATAAGGAGCAGTTCCTCCATTCGGCAGGGCTTCAAGCTGCCCGTCATTGCCATTCGCTGCATACCCGATATCGAAATCTGTTGTCATGAGGTCGGGTGCATCCAAATAGGTCGAATAGACCACCGTACAGTTGTTGTCATCCGTAACCGTAACCTCATAAGTGCCTTCCAGCAGATTGCTGACATCTTCATTATTCCCCAGACCAACAGACCAGGCAAAAAGATAAGGAGAAAGCCCGGCAGAGACAGAAATATCTATCGCCCCGTCTGCTTCACCAAAACAGGAAATTTCCTGAACAGCAGCATCAACAAGAGGAAAAGAATCCTGTGCAATTACAGATACATCGGTTGCTGTACAGTTTATTCCATCGGTAACAGTCAATGTATAGGTTCCTGCCATCAGGTCTGTTCGGTCTTCTGTACTCACAGCATCATCCCATGCATAGGAAAAGGGAGAGGTTCCTCCGGTAAGGGAAACATCTATACTGCCAATAGAATTGCCGTAACAATCATCATGAGTACTTACAAAGGAAATAACCGGCCCCGGAATGTTGGGTACTGTAAAACTTTGAGTGACCGTATTGGTGGAAATATCAGTAACCGTAACGGTATAATTCCCGGAGGTAAGGCCCGAGATATCCTGTGTGGTTTCCAAATTTGACCACAGAAAACTAAAAGGGGTTCCTCCCCCGTTGATATTCATATTAATTGCCCCCACTCCACTATTACAATTGTCATCTACCACCGTCCCTGTGGCTGCTAAGGTTACCTGAAACACGGCAACAATAGAATCTGCTGTATTGAAATTGAAATAAATGGAATCTGCTGTCAGACCCGGAGTCGGGCTGTGGTTAAAAACTTCCCAGTGGTCAAATACATATCCCGGATTTTCGAAGGCCTGAAAAGACATGTTTACAGAGGTAAAATAGTCGCCGTGCCAGGGATAAGCAGCAGGATAAATCGTATTAACCTTGACCACCCCTCCATTTGCAGGCACCACATGTACTGTGATAGGTGCCTTAGGCCCTATATCAGGCTGATAACAATCAACCATCAAGGAATCAATGACGGAACAACGGCCTTCAATTTCTGCCCTCAGCAACTGAACATTCGCATTCCAATCCGTCATCGAACCACCCCATTTTGCAATTTGCCGGGGCATCTCAGGAGTTAATGCTGCAATCATAACATCAAAATGAGTAAGCATCGTGTCGCAATTGAGGGTTGTGTTCAGCAAATCAGCATATCGATTGATGTACAGATCATAAAAAGTCGGATTATCCAAAAGGGCATTAAACATATCCATATGAGGAACATCCGAATCATTGCTGAATAGTGTCTGAGGGTCACAAGGGTCATTCATATAGGTTGTTGTGTTGACTCCTGTATAGTTCTGCCCCAGATTAAAAACATTGTCCATATCCCAAAAAGTGTATTTCCATCCCGTGGGATCCGGTGGGTCTACTCCTCTCCACCACTTGGTATTCCAGTTCAGCCAATCCGTATTGACAATATGTGTATTGACAATAAAATAATCCAAAAAACTCATGTGGTCGATCTGAGACAATACATTATTATAGTTTGCAGTATTTGCTAAACTATTGCTTGTCATAAATGTGTAGAGGTTGTTCCAATCTGTAGCTAATGGGTCACCATAACGTACGTCAAGCGCACCCCAATATTCAAGCATATCCAGCCATTTTTCTTCCTGACCATAGTAATAATCTGTATAATCAGAATCTATCCTTTCCCGCATTTCATAAACACCATAGTATTCACCATTTAAATAAACGATACAGGGTTGATATTTCCGGGTATCCACATTGAGATTGTGTTTTTCCGCCAGCGTCTGAATATATCCATCCCGGACATGGCAGGTAGGTCGGCCAAATACGTTTGACCCACCGGGATAATTATCCGACCCCGAATTTCTTATGATCAATACATCAAAATCTGTCCTGGGACTTGATGGAAATATCTGATAGTCTATTTTATTGGCATAGCCATACTGATCGCGGGCATAAAAACGGATTCCTTTTTGATTGAAAGCCCAGGAATCGTTTCCGTGTCCCCTGAAATCTCCTTCCAACTCAAACTGAAACTGCTTGTTTGCATCGTAGTATTCAAAGGAAGACATTATCTCATCCATTGAGTTTGAAAACAAATCATTAAAGTCGTCAGAACCTACAGAAAGTACCGGAAAAGTATGATTTTCATTGATAAAATAGGTATTGCTTTCTGTAAATGAAGGCAATAAAAGCGGATTGGAGCTAAAACATTTTGCCCGGACTATTGTAGTGCTGCTGATACTGATCGATGAAGTGTATAATGTTGATCCTGTGGTAGGTTCAGAACCATCAGTCGTATATCTGATCGTCACGCCGGCTTCAGGTGAACTGAGGCTGAGTGTTACAGAAGCAGGATAAAATCCCGGAGCAATATCAAAAATTGTTTTTGCCGTATATCCATCATAGGCAGTAGCCGTATTATTACTTGCATTCGGAGTAGGGTTCGAAAAAGTCTTCCAGGATGCTGCCCCGTCCGTTGCACGGCCTCTTGAATGATTTTTCTGTGTAGGTACATCTATTCTCGCGCTATCCAACATGGAAGTATCGATAGCATTTGAAAAAATGATATACTCCTGTTTCATTTGTGTGATTTTGTAATTGGTATGAATTTCAGGTGTCGTGAGGTCCTGAGACGAAGCAAAAACCCTGAGGTATGCCCCGGCAGGAATAATTGTGCCGGCAGGAAAGGCCCACTTACCCCGATTTCCCCTTTTATCGGACAAAAAGAAACCGGAAATATCCGCACTAGCAGTACCACTGTTATACAACTCTATCCAATCTTCGTATTCACCAAAATTATCAGTATAGGCATCCTTGTTGGAACAGGAAAACTCGTTGATAACAACCTGAGCTGCTACTGAATTGAAAAAGAAAATTAATAGACTGACAGATAATGTTTGTACTGTGTTTTTGAAAGGCATAAAACCTGTTATTTTATTATTGTTTTATTAATAAACGTGGGTCGGATAAAATCTTAATCATAAATTTCTAATTGAATTATTTAATTAAAAAATTATTTGATTAAAAAATTAACAAATGATTAGGGAAGGCATTTGAACATGTAAAAATATAGTGAGTTACATTAGATAAATAACGTATTTTTTTTTAAAAAAACGGCATCATATATGAAATAATTTACATAAGCTTATAAATTATGACAATACGAAGTATTGTGTAAGGAGACAGTTTAAATCCTAAAACTTTATAACCTGCCTGGACTGAACTCCGTAATCATCCTGAATGCTAACAGTGTACACTCCTTTTGACCACTTCCCTGAAGAGATATTAACTGTATTAAGGCCAGGTTCTACATCCAATATCTGTTGCCAGATAACTTGTCCTACGGCATTCGAAACTCTACATGACAGCTGACTGCTTTTCAGCATTTTCAACCTGACAGAAAGCGGTTGACCATGAACAGGATTGGGAAAAACAGACCAGTTTTTGCAAAGGGAAGACAATTCATGAACGGCATTATTATCCACATTTAGAGCGCTGAAAGTAGGTGTCATGGAAATAAAGGGTCCTGTACCATTGGGAAACCTTCCGGTAGTAATATCTGTAGCCTGCCCTGAAAAACTGACTGAGTCAAGGATATTTCCTGAATTGTCGAAAATTGCCAGTTCCTCGCCCGTTGACGAGAGCTTGAATCCCGTATGCAGTCCCTGTTGTGACATATCATCATCTACCCAAACAATAAGATAATCATTGGCAGCAATTGAGGTGTCAGGAAATGCCCATTTTGTCGGATTTAAAAAGTCATCAGACAGGTAAAGCCCCGATAGGTTTATATCTGAAGCTGTGTTGTTATACAGCTCCACCCAATCATCGAATTCACCATTCTGATCAGCTACAACAGTTGTGTTTGAGGCCAAAAACTCATTGATAACCAATGACACAGGAACCAATCCGGTAGTTGTACTTACTGAATAGAATTCATACTCTGCCCTTTCAGGAGAAAGCATGGCAGCATCATTATTTTCTGCATATATATAATACTGTACACCGGTAGCCGGAACAATAATATAGGCGCCATAATTACCATCTGAGGCTGCGCCGTCGTTTTGCGTGCCGTCATCAAGCATATCTTTTTCCAGAAATACATCATACTGCCCAAAACGATATCTTAGTTTCACAGAGGTAGCATTGCTGATAGCAGAATTGATATATAAGGTGTCATCTGCCATTACCGATGAGAGAGATTCCACAGGCGTTGCTATTGCCGGTGGTGATTTGATCATTTCAGGATCGGTATTCAAATAAGTAACCCTGGACGAAAGAAAATCGTTGAGCCCGGGAATATTGGTAACCTGTATACTGTAATTATCCTGGAAATTTTGATAGCTGTATATCTTATTGGCATCTGCCTGCACAGAGGCATCTGCTACAGCCTTAATCTGAGCGAGTCTTGTTGAATAAAGTCCATTCCCAAAATTCTCATCAAATATAGTTCTGAGATGGGCAATATAGGTTTTTTTATACTCAGGAACAGCGAGCAATTTGCTGATCAGAGGATGCT
>CAJQOX010000171.1 GCA_905480075.1 uncultured Aureispira sp.
TACTGCACATCGCTGACGCAAAAAAGATGATTGAATGATTGGATGATCGGATTGGATTGATAATGATGCATGGGATGAAATGATGATCATATTACTACTATTTTGAAATATGTCTATGTCGATTATTTTTTCTTTTTTATCGATCAGGGTTAGATGGTTTTATTTTCGATTTACATATTATAATCAATAATCAATAAGGAATGTTTCCAAAAGTCCCGAAAAAGCGACACTTTCCAAAAGTCCCCGAAAAAACGCCACTTTCCAAAAGTCCCGAAAAAGCGACACTTTCCAAAAGTCCCGAAAAATCGACACTTTCCAAAAGTCCCGAAAAACCGACACTTTCCAAAAGTCCCGGAAAAGTCGGACTTTCCAAAAGTCCCGGAAAACCGACACTTTCCAAAAGTCCGGAAAAATCGACACTTTCCAAAAGTCCCGAAAAGGCGCCACTTCCCAAAAGTCCAAATCTTCTCCAAAACCCCAAAAAAGCTTGTTGTAAGGGCGAATTGCATTCGCCCCCCTGCCAAGTGTAAAAACGATAACTGTTGGTTCAAGTCTTTAGCTGCGCAGGATTGATACAGTGCATCAAGGGAGTAGGCCGCGGTGACTTGGACCTTCAATCCACACCAAGTCTTCAGACTTAACATAAGCCATGTCCGCAAATACAACAACAAATCAAAAAACAAAACCCGCGAGCCCCACCGGGGCGCCATAAAACAGCCATGTCCTCAAGGGCAGGGTACATCCGATTAAAACACCCCAAAAAAAGCACCCAACAAATAAAATAAAGAATCCGTGAAAATCCGTAAATATCCGTAAATATCCGTGGCAAAAAAAACACCACAACAAGCCCCACCGTGGCGCCATAAGCATGGTACATCCGATTAAAGGAAAACAAAAAGCAGAAAACAGAAATATGCAATGCAAATTTCTACTTTCTGCCAGTTAAAAATACCCCAAAAGAAGTCTGAAGTCTGAAATCTAAAATCAAAAAATCTAATATCTAAAAAAATATCACATCCTCTTCAGCAACAATTTGCCGATCTCAGGGTCAGCCATAATAGGCTTGAGATGTGATGCAGAAACCAAATCCTGTGCCATCGACAAACGAATGTCGTTCGGGATAAAGTCTATCTTGATAAATTCCTTGATGTTGACAAGCTGATCCTTGTCGGGCTTGATATCGTTGATGACCAGGTAGTTGACCAGACGAGTACATAGTGTCGCCAGAATGTCTACACGCAGGGTGCCTTTCATCACAATACTCTTCAGATGTTCAAGCACCTCCTTGTTGAAGTTCTTGGTATTGATGATCTGCTCCGGAGTGACCAGTTTACTCAGGTTATTATTGATAAAGGCCATGAAGGAGGCTACGGTGTTAGAATCCAGACAGGAATCTGCCAGCATCTGTATTAAGCCCAATTCCTGACTCAGGTCCTCTATGCTTGAAATAGACTCAAAGAACTGTACCAAAGTTCTCGGAGTGGTGCGGTCGCCGGTAACCATCTCGGGATAGGTCAGTACAAAATTGATTCCCCTTTGGTCCACGCCGTTTTCCTCTGCCCACTTTGCCCATTCCTTGACATCAAAATCCATGGTGATGTGCATCATTCTTGTCAGCATCGCATCATCCATAGGAGTGACCGAATAATCGCCGCCATCGGGATTCGCTGTAAGGATAATCTGCCATTTTTTCGGTAATTTCCAGCTTATCAGCTCATAATTCTGCAGCAACTGCATGATACCCCTGAGGATACGGTCGTCTGCACGGTTGGCATCGTCTATCAGTAATATACCCGGGCCTTCCTGTGTAGGGACCCAATCAGGGGCCAAAAATTTAGTTACACCATCCACAACACGTGGCATTCCCACCAAATCACCCATCTCCTCAAACTGCGCAGGGGCAATATAGGCAAATTGATAGTCCTCCGACTCAGCAATAAATTCCACCAGCTGAGTTTTTCCGATTCCGTGCTTTCCCCAGATACATATAGGCGACTTCTTCCTGCCTTGTTCTTCTGAGTTTTCATTCGTTTTGATGGCATGTTCCAGAAATCGCTGTACCTCACTTGCTGTGGTCTTCGTTCCGTAGTATAAATAATTGTGCTTTGGTTTGTTAGTGGCCATTTTATATTTTTGTTAATGTTGGTTTTATGCTAAAGTCAACAGGAACTTCAACAGTGTTTTACTGCCATTCGTTCCAACGGGTTTTTATTTATTAATGAATATTTTTATTGATATTCAAAAAGGCATGCTAAGTTACTATTTTTTGGTGAATTCCCAAATACTGAATTAACAGGGATAATTTTAATTGATCTTTTTATAAAATAATTATTGATCATTAAATCCTTTATACATTGATACCTCTCTAGTCAATGTATAAATTTCCGGATTTTAAAATTAATAGTAGGATTGTACAAATTGAATGAAAAAAGAGTCGTTTCAATTGCAAAATTTGTTCTTTTACTTACCTTCGCAGGATTATATTTAGAACACGCTGAAAATTTTATTAAAAACTGTTGATATGCATCAGATATCCAGCCAATTATTGAACATCGAAGTTCTTGGTAAATTGCTTGCTGAAAAGGATCATTTGTCACTTTCGGATGAAAGCAGGGAAGCTATAGTGAATTGCTATAATTTTTTACATAAAAAAATCGATAACTCCGACCAGTCCTATTATGGTATAAATACGGGCTTTGGTTCTTTGTGCAATATCAAGATCGATAATCAGCAACTCGAAGAACTGCAAGCAAATCTGGTGAAATCCCACGCCTGTGGTATCGGCGATTTGGTGCCACAGGAAGTGGTCCGCATCATCCTGCTTTTAAAAATTCAAAGCCTTTCACTCGGGCACTCTGCCATAAGCCTGCCTATTGTTCAGCGCCTGACGGATATGTATAACGAGAATGTCCTGCCGGTACTCTATCAGATGGGTTCTCTTGGTGCCTCGGGAGACCTCGCACCCCTTGCACACCTCAGTCTCCCTTTGCTGGGTGAAGGAGAGGTTTATTATAATGGTCAACGCCTCAAAAGTGATGTTGTCCTGAAAGAAAAAGGCTGGGAACCTATAAGGCTGCAGGCTAAGGAAGGCCTCGCATTGCTGAATGGTACGCAATTCTCTACAGGATATGGTGTTTGGGCCACTGTCAAAGCCTTGCGTCTGTCGAAATGGGCAGACCTTATTGCTGCCATGTCTATCGATGCCTTTGCCTGTGTGACTTCGCCCTTCGATGACCGGCTGCATCAGATACGGGCACATGAAGGTCAGATTCAGACAGCTGCCAATATCAGAAGACTTCTGAAGGGTTCTTCCTTGGCTGATGTACCTAAAAATACCGTACAGGACCCCTACGCCTTCCGTTGTGTTCCGCAGGTGCACGGGGCCACTAAAGATACTATCAATCACGTACAAAAAGTTATTGAAACTGAAATAAACAGCGTTACGGATAATCCCAACATCTTTCCGGATTCCGATGCTATTATTTCGGGGGGAAACTTTCATGCTCAACCGGTAGCACTCGTACTCGATTTTCTGGCTATTGGCCTTTCTGAACTCGGCTCAATTTCTGAACGCAGACTCTATCAACTGATAAGTGGCCAAAGAGACCTGCCTCTCTTCCTGACTCCAATGTCGGGCCTGCACTCCGGTTTGATGATCACCCAATATACTGCCGCTTCCATTGCCAGTCAAAACAAACAACTCTGTATGCCGGCTTCTGTCGATTCTATCATCTCCTGCAATGGTCAGGAAGATCATGTCAGCATGGCCGCAAATGCAGGGACCAAATTGTATAAGGTAGTGGAAAATGTGGAACGATTACTCGCTATCGAATTGCTAGCTGCTGCTCAGGCTTTGTCCTTCAGGGACTTACCCTCTTCGGCAATTGTTGAGAAGGTAGTAGGGGAATTCCGTAAGTTGGTGCCGGTTATGGAATCCGATCATGTATTTGGGGAAGATATGGCCAAAGCACTGTCTTTCGTTCAGTCCTATGATATCGATGCCTCTTTCTAATCTCCGTCGTCAACCAGGTCAATGTAAGTGATGCTGATACAGAGGGCTGAAGGCATATCGGTTTTTATCATGACCATCTGATTCTGTGCGGCTGCATAAGCGGCTTTTACATCGGGAAGATCATTATTGATGGCATCATGTAATGTAGAGGGCTTGAGTGAATTCAAAGTGCTGATCGC
>CAJQOX010000172.1 GCA_905480075.1 uncultured Aureispira sp.
TTATTCTCAAAACAGGGTTACCGACCACAGAATAGGCTTTACCAAATACAATCTTTCTGAAGTAATGGATGGATTTTTAGATGAATTTATTGAAGCTATTCAGGTGACTTATAATATGGAAAAACTGAAGGCTTCGGAGGAGGTCTAAGGGTATAGTTACAACCTTCACAAAGCTTTTGTTTTCACAAGAGATCTGAAAACGGAATGGCTATAAAAAATTGTTATATTTAGTTCACTAAAAAAAACGATTTTATAGTCCTTGGGTTGAATGTAAAAACAAGGGATACAATTATCAGATTATTGCCTCTTTGTCAACAATAATATCCCAGCCCCAAAAACCTTTCTTGCTTTTGATTTCAACAAATTTATATTGCTCTACATTTGTGGTATAGAATCTAGAAAATTCTATACTCTGGACTTGACCTTTGTAGTCAATAATAAAGACAGGAACTCGAGTTCCTCTATTATGGGCTCTTTTATCTTTGAAGTAAAAATACCTGCCTGTTATCTCATATGTATTCTTATCCTCTTGATGGTTTGGCATATAAAAATTGCTGAGCAACATTATCGAACCAAAAAAGGCGCCACAAACTATAGATTTTGATATGAAGCTAATTCCTAAGTCAAAGACGCCTTCGTAGCCATCTTTTTGGATTCGAAAGTATGTTAGAATGGCACTGGATAGTAAACCTAAAATAAAAATGACAATGAAAAGAGTGAAGAAGTTGAAAAGAGTGTCATGGGAAATTAGATAAGACCAAACACTTATTATAAAGGTGATGACAACAAAGAATTTAAATTTAAGATCAATTTCTTGATTCATATTGATGAGCAGGTTTTTGTTAATAATGTTTCTATTAATATATAACATAAATAATTGGTAAAAAATTCCACGAAAAGTATGCTCTAAGAATGAGCGTTGTTAGACGCTGCTGCAATGGCAACCGATTCGTTCAAAGTAAGAACTACCCTGTAACTTGAAACGCTGTGTCCCGATTTTAGGATTTGTTTGTTTAATAGCGTTGATCCCCGCTTTTATTGTCTTTTCAATTAAGGGACCATTTTCTAAGCCTACAACCATCTTTTTCGTTAATCTTTAAATCCAGAAATTAACTAATCAATGAGTGTAAAATTATGTGTCCGCACCTTTCTTTCTTTATTATTAATACAAAAAAAATACAAAAACTTTCATGTCTTTCAATGAATACTAAAAGCTGTGAATGCGATGGTTTGATTGCTTGATTTTTTGATAAATATAATAGATTCAGCTAAGGGATCCGGCATTTTGATTAATAAAAACATCCAATGTGTTATCTGCAAGTTGTTGAGAGGATTTAAGTGAATTGGCAGGCAAGACAGGAGCCTCCACCCCCTTGTTCAAAAAAGTGGTGCTGGAAAAAACCCTGGCTTCATCCCATAAATTGGAATCAATAAAACTTTGCAGCAACTGTCTGCCCCCTTCCACCAAGAGAGATTGAATTTTATTCTCGTGGAGGTATCTGAGCAGGTGTTGGATCAGGTAATCGTCAAATTTAAGATGTACGAAACGAACATTCGGGAGGGAATCGCTATTATTTTTTTCTGTAAAGACAAGGGTTTCAGTATTACCGTCAAAGAGATGCAGCTGTTTTGGCAATCTAAGGTTTCGGTCGAGAACGAGCCGAAGCGGATTCCGGCCAAAATACAGGCGATTATTCAATCTGGGATTATCGAGGGCTGCCGTATTTGTTCCTACAATGATAGCAGACTCTTCGGACCTCCACTTGTGGACCAAGCGATTGCTGATGGGATTGGAGATCGCTATTTCTTTGTCAGTAGAGCCGATAAAGCCATCTTTGGACTGAGCGAATTTGAGCAAAACATAGGGTCTGTTGCGTTGGACATTGGTGAAAAATCTTCTTGCCAGCCCAAGGCCTTCTTTTTCGAGTACACCGGAGACCACCTCAACCCCCTTATCCTTTAATTTGCGAATACTTTTACCGGCCACTTCTGCAAAGGGGTCGACAGAGGAAATAACAACGCGCGGGATCTTATGTTTGAGGATCAGATCGACACAAGGCGGCGTTTTGCCTGTATGAAAGCAAGGTTCGAGCGATACATAAATTACGGAGGAAGACAGCAGGCTTTTTTGGGAGTCGGGAACAGAATTAATTGCATTGACTTCGGCATGTGCCTCACCATATTGCTTGTGGTAGCCTTCACCAATGATCGTATTATTATAAACTACTACAGCGCCTACTCTTGGGTTAGGGGCATTATAACCCCCTGCTCTGTTGGCAAGAACAAAGCAGCGTTTCATAAATAATATATCCTGATCCGTTATCACAATAAGAAATAAGTGATTTAAAATAAAAGAGCAAAGGACAAAACAGGTGCTTTGAATTCCTGCAATCAGCTAATCATATCAAAGCCTGTATACTTCTGTAAAACCTCAGGAATTTTAATACCTTCTGCACATTGATTATTTTCCAGAATAGTAGCCATTATACGGGGCAAAGCAAGCGCAGAGCCATTTAAAGTATGTGCCAGGTGATTTTTACCCTTAGCGTCTTTGAATCTCAGTTTAAGTCTGTTGGCCTGAAAGGATTCAAAATTAGAAACAGAGCTCACTTCGAGCCACCTTTGCTGCGCCGCAGAATAGGTTTCGAAATCGAAGGTAAGGGCAGAGGTAAAACCGATATCGCCTCCACAGAGTAAAAGTATCTGATAGGGCAATTCCAGTTTTTGCAGGAGGCCTTCGACATGATCACACATTTCCTTGAGGGTATCATAAGATTTGTCGGGGTGTTGAATCTGTACAATTTCCACTTTATCGAATTGATGCAGGCGATTGAGTCCCCGTACATGAGCGCCATAGGAACCTGCTTCTCTTCTGAAACAAGGAGTATGACCTGTTAATTTTACCGGTAGATCTTTTTCTTTGATGATTATATCTCTGAAAACATTAGTGAGTGGCACTTCGGCGGTAGGGATGAGGTAGAGATCATCTTTGTCGATATAATACATCTGACCTTCTTTATCCGGCAATTGCCCTGTACCTTTTGCACTATCTTCATTTACGAGATGCGGCACCTGATATTCTGTATAGCCTGCTTTATCGGCTTCGTCAAGAAAAAAGCTGATAAGCGCTCTTTGGAGTTTTGCCCCTTTACCTATATAAACAGGAAAGCCTGCCCCGGTAATTTTGGCACCCAATTCAAAATTGATTAAATTATATTTTTTGGCCAGTTCCCAGTGTGGCATCGTGCCGGAGTCGAGTTGTGGCAGCGGGTTGTTCCATGCCTGCTGTACCTGATTGTCTTCATCTGATTTGCCCGGAGGGACAATCTCGTTGGCACAGTTTGGTATCTGCAGCAATAAATCCTGCAATTTGTTTTTGGTATCTGATAGCTCAACTTTAAGTGAGGCATTGATTGTTTTAAGTTCACTACCTCTTTTTTTCTTCCCTTCTGCTTCTGCTCCTCTGCCGGTTTTGTAAAGGTTTTTAATTTCAGCCGCTATGGAATTGCCTTCAGCGAGGAAAGCATCTAACTTTTTCTGCAGATTTTTTCTTTGAGAATCTGCATCAATAATTTGATTTAAGATGTCAAAGTCTGAAAAATTACGTTTTTCAAGACTTGTAGTAATTTTATCTAAATTTTCACTAATAAAACCAACCGTCAGCATATATATATAATTAATAGGTAAAAAGAAACATAATGACCTCTGGACAATACAAAAAATATAAACCTGTATATTTGTCGCTGCGAAGTTAAAGGTTTTTTTAAAGAAAAAAAGTGAATCCGATCAATAAATAAGATTAATTTACCCTGGATTGTTTATTTTTTTTGAAAATACCAAAGGGTTTCGAAATTAAAATGTACTTTTGCACTACAAATTAAAACAAACCACCCAAACAGTCAAAACAAATCTTTATTCTTCCAGACTACTCCAGCATTTTTATTAATTCCAAAATTACTGTAAATATCTGTTTGCTTTATAGAAAAAGCATTAAACAAAACAATATATACAGAAAGAGGAATTAACAGAGGTTTGAGGAGAAGTAATCAATCAAATATTTTTTGAATACCAATTCATTAATTTATTCACATTAAATAACAAACCTACCATTGTATGTACGACATACTTCAATTAAATCAGATGCTCGTTCCTGAGCTTAGAGAAATAGCTGAGAAGCTTGAAATGAGTGGATATAAGAGACTCACCAAAAAAGAACTGATTTACAAAATTCTTGATTTTCAGGCTATTAAAGGCGGGGCTGAAGAAGAAGTTTCAGAGATTAAAAAAGAGGAACCTGTAAAAAAGGCAATAAGAAAAACTAGCCCCCGTAAAAAGGCATTTGTTAGAGTCTCTGAAAAAGTAGAAGAAACCGAAACAGTCAACAACAAGACGAAAGAAAAGGTGGATGTCAAGGAATCTCAGAAACGCAGAAGATTACAAAAACGGGAGTCAAAGTTATCAGAAAAGAAAGAATCCCACAATCCTGTTGTTAAGGAAAAACAGTTAGAAGCCAAAGAAAAGCCAACTACTGAGAAGAGTGACGGCGTGAATACAGATGATAAGATTAATTCGGTGAATACTGATGATAAGAGTAATAAGGTGGTCAGTGAAGAGAAGAGGAAAAGCAACTATAAAGACAACAACCACAAGGAAAAATTTAACAAACCCAAGTTCAATATTGACCTTGATGGAGTAGTTGACGGAGAGGGAGTATTAGAGATGATGGCAGAGGGATATGGCTTTTTACGGTCTTCAGATTATAACTATCTGACATCTCCTGATGACATTTACGTTTCACCATCACAAATCAAGCTTTTTGGATTAAAAACCGGAGATACCATTGAAGGGGCGATACGCCCTCCGAAAGAAGGAGAGAAGTATTTTGCTTTACTGAAAGTCGAAAAGATAAACGGTTGGAGCCCTAATGAAATCCGTGATCGGGTACATTTTGACCACCTGGTACCATTATTCCCTGAAGAGAAGCTGAATATTGTACAGCGAAGCAAGCCCAAGCTGATTTCAACCCGTGTTATGGATTTGTTTACACCAATTGGGAAAGGACAAAGGGGATTGATTGTTGCACAGCCCAAAACAGGTAAAACATTTTTATTGAAAGATGTAGCCAACTCAATTGCAGAAAATCATCCGGAGTGTTACCTTATTATACTTCTTATTGATGAACGTCCGGAAGAGGTGACCGACATGCAGAGAAGTGTACGCGCTGAGGTTATAGGGTCTACCTTTGATGCTGCTCCTGAGAATCATGTACGGGTATCGAACATTGTGCTTGAGAAAGCCAAGCGTATGGTAGAGTGCGGACATGATGTAGTCATATTGCTTGATTCTATTACAAGGTTGGCCAGGGCACATAATACTGTTTCCCCCTCAAGCGGGAAAGTGCTTTCGGGAGGTGTTGAAGCCAGTGCATTATTGAAGCCAAAGAAATTCTTTGGGGCTGCCAGAAATATAGAAGACGGTGGTTCATTAACTATATTGGCAACTGCTCTTATTGATACAGGATCAAAAATGGACGAGGTGATTTTTGAAGAATTTAAGGGCACAGGTAACCTTGAACTTCAGTTAGACAGAAAACTATCGAACAGAAGGGTTTATCCTGCTATTGATCTTGTGAAATCAAGTACAAGACGGGACGATTTGCTTCATCATGCAGATGTGATTAACAAAATGATTATTTTGCGCAGACATCTTGCTGACATGAAGCCTGAGGAGGCGATGGAATTCCTCTTGAATCATATGCGTGGAACCGAAAGTAACGATGAGTTTTTACTGTCGATGACCAGATAAATTAAAAAAATAGATTAAATAAAAAGTCCTTTCAAAATATTTTTGAAAGGGCTTTTTTTATTTACCAGAGTTATTGCTTTTGGTATTGGATTTGCTTAGAGTATGGCAAAACAATTAACTATCATTTTCTCTGAATATCAATGTATAATTTATATTATTTTGCAGGCATAATGGGTCTGTTTTTAGCAAGCCCACAGTACACAACAAGTTTAAATTCAATCAATTTTTATTTTTCATGTAAGTCAATGTCTACTCCCGAGATCTCAGAAGTAAAGGCTTTTCCTTTGTCTGGTAATCAGATAAAGAAAAAAACGGCAAGGTTGACATGGGGAAAAGATACAGAGGTGATACAAAGCCGGGTAAAAGAATTGCGTGAAGAGTCAAGCCTTTTCAATCAAATACTGAATCATCTTGAGCAATCTGAGTATCCCTATTCAATAAGTAATAAACAACTGGAAGCTGCTTACGGGGCCTATTCTTCAAAAAACGGATCCGTACAATTTGAAATTTCCAAAACGGATAAATATATTTTTGATGCAACAATTATAGAAGAATTTGTTCATGCATATCAAGCCCTGTACTATAATTACACACATGGTAAATACAGGGCAGAACGACAGAGAAAGGCAGTTAAGCTTGGAAAAGACTATTCAAAAGAAAGGAAAGAAGGCTTAAGGAACTGGAACAAATACGGGAGGAAACATGCATTTATTGAAAGTGAAGCCAAATTAATTACTTATTTTATACAACATCAGACCTGTACAATAACCCTTAAGGAAGTATATGAAACAGATGATTACAATACAGGGGGTAAAGGGCGTAAAATTATGGATAAATACCTGGGCCGTCACAAATGTTTCCAATTCAGTTCCAATAAAAAGTTGGGGCATATAGGATTTTATTATGTAGACGTAGCGACCTTCGCATTGTATCAGCAACGGTTTATACAACACTGGAAACGTAAAACAGGAAAATCAAGCTATACAACAGGGTATTTCTATCACAAACCTGAAGCCCTGAATAATATTTACCTGCCGATAGCAGTGACAAATCCCGGTATCAAAAAAAATAAATAATTCTAAAGATGAAAGGAGGGTAACTTCTTTGTGTAAAAGACAAAAGGATATACTCATTTAGAGTATATCCTTTAATAAATATATAGTAAAGAACGCAATCAACATACTTTGTCAGCACAACTGGAGGAGGCAAAAGCATTGGGTTTAGCTTTGAATTCATAACCCATACCTTTAATATAGCCCATTGCTTCCTTTAATGCAACATTAGATTTGAAACTTGCATCGGTGTTAATATCAGCATGAATTTCAAGCGCAATGTTACTGTATTTGTCCCATATGTCGGATAGTTCATAGGCAAGGGCTACAGACTTGCTGACTTCGTGAATCATACGTTCACGGATGGCCATTTTTTGGGTGATAATTTCACTGTTAATAAACATGAATCCACCTTTTCCCTCTCTTAGGAAAACGATTACAGTAGCAAATCCAATTTTTTTGCCACGAACCTGAGAGTCTGTTCCGATACAGATTTTTAATTTAAATCCATCTTTCAATTCTTTTTGAATTGTTCTTTCTACAGCCTCTTTAATAGGCAGTAAAATTCTGCTTCCATTTAGTCTTCGCCAACTCATTTTTTTTTGTTTTCAGGTTAAAAAATACAAGGGTGTATGTATTATTCTCCTTTAGCTGCAATTTTCGTTCCTTAATTCTTTGTTTTGGCTGAAAGGCCAAATAAAAGCACAGGTTGTATTGCTTCGCGATTTAATGACCTAACTCAACTTTTAGCAGATAAGTTCCACGCTTAAGTTGTTTTGAAGAAAAAAACAGCAATTTTGTAAAAAAATGTAATTTTATAAGGAATTAAGTAACAATAAGACTTGATTTGTAGAAAGAAGTTTCGGAATTAAAAATAAACTTAATCAGAGTAAAAAATTACCTGAATACAAATAGTCTGTCGCTGTCCAACTTGATAAGTAAGCCCATAAGTATAGAAAAAGATAAGAGGGAAGACCCCCCGTAACTGATAAATGGCAGCGGGATGCCAATGACAGGGACCAAGCCTGTAGTCATTCCAATGTTGATGAATACATGAAAGAAGAGAATACAGGCAACGCCGAGTGCATAGAATTTGGAAAATAAAGACCTTTGTCTTTCCGCTATAAATAAGACACGTAAAATCAAGGCAAAAAAGAGTGTGATAATTAACAAAGTCCCGAAAAATCCCCATTCTTCTCCGACAGTACAAAAGATGAAATCCGTTGACTGTTCAGGTACATAATCCAGTTTTGTTCTTTCACCCTGAAGGAATCCTTTTCCGGTCCATCCGCCGGAACCAATGGCAAACTTAGACTGTTCAACATTGTAAAGAGGGCCAAGAGGGTGGCATTTTTCAGGCCTCAACCACACCCAAATACGTTCCTGCCGGTGTCCTCCGATAAGGTTGTTGACTATATAATTGACCGAAGTAGAAAATAATACAGCGGTGCTTGAAAAAAACAATGCAAAAACAGAAGTTTCCCACTTTTTGTCAAGGGCATTAAGGACAGCAAGGATAATGAAAATGATGCAGTTCAGAACAGTAAGAAAAACATAACCCAGAATGGAAAATAAGAGATAGGTCAAAAAAGCTTCAATAACAATAATAATAATCCAAACATCATTTTTTTTCCAGGATTTAATTAGTACCGCATTGCCTATCAGTAAAATAGAATTCACCAGCCACCATGTATCATCATAGAGTAAGGCAGCAATCGCGAGGGCAAGAATGACAAGTCCCAAAATATAAATAAAGGCATCCATGCCAGCCCTGAAAAGCATAATTATAAAGGCAAAATAAACGAGAACAGAACCGACATCTCCCTGTAGCAAGATAAGAAATAAAGGCAATCCAATGATAGCCAAAGCCATCATTTTAACTTTAAATTCCTGCATTCTGGATGTTGGGAGGCTAAGGAAGGCAGCCAACATAATACAAGTAGAAACTTTGGCAAATTCAGAAGGCTGAAACCTGAATCCACCAATATCAAACCAGGAAGTAGCCCCGTTAATAGGTTTAGTGAATAGGACTGCAACCAAAAGCAGGGCAGCAAAACCATAAAAAATAAGAGCAAAGGTTCTGTAGAATTTAGATTCAATCAACTGGACTAAACCAACTACAATTACCCCTAAAATGATCCAGATCAGTTGTTTGCCATAAGTTTTGTTCATGTCATAAAAACTGACAAAGGAGTCGTCGTCCTGATACCCGGCGGCAAAAATCATACCCCATCCACACAAAACCAGGGCAGCCCATAATAAAATGGTAGTCCAGTCGTAACCTCCTGCATCTGAATCTCTGCTTTGGCGCATGGTATAAAAAAATTAAAATTAAAAACCAGAAATAGCTGGTAATTTAAAAAATACTGAATGTATAATAAAATTACTCATCCGTAGGGTTTGTTGGTTCTTTTGTGCCAGTTAAGTTGGCATTCAAAATAAATTTTTCAAGGGATTTCCTTCTTGCTCCTTCAATTTTACCATTGATATATTTTTCAATCATCAGACTTGAGATCGGACCCGCATAAGTTGAGCCGAAGCCACCATTCTCGACATAAACCGCAATGGCAATTTTAGGTGTATCTCTTGGGGCAAAAGCGATAAAGGTAGAATGATCTTTCCCTTTATTATTTTCCACAGTGCCTGTTTTTCCACACATTGAAATTCCTTCTATTTTTGATCTTCGGCCTGTACCTGCAAGGACTACATCATGCATCCCCTGTATGACAGCTTCGAAATGTTCAGGGTGAATTTTTGTATAGTGTTTAACATTATAATCAGCAAGAATGCCTGAGGAGTCTCCAACAAATGTTTTGGCAAAATGAGGGGTATAGTAAAACCCTCTGTTGGCAATAATAGCAGAGATGTTAGCCATCTGAAGTGGGGTAATAAGTAATTCTCCCTGACCAATGCCGACAGAAACAGCATGTGAGAATTTCCAGGCACCGACACCATGTTTTTTGTTGTAATAGTCACTGTCAGGAACATGACCAGCCGCTTCATTAGGAATGTCGACACCTAATTTGCGACCAAGTCCCCACGAATGTAAATGTCCGGCGAAAAGGTCCATGCCTTTTTCCGGAAAATAAAACCCATAGATATTCACCAATTCCCGGAATGTCTGGCAATAATATTTATTACATGAATATTGAATAGCTGAACTTACATTATTGATTGGTCCGTGGCCATGACAACCCACCCTCAGAGAACCGTAAATAAATCCACCGCTACAAGGAATTGCTCTTTGAGGACTAAGGATTCTTTCGTGTAAGCCAATTGCGGACATAACGGTTTTGAAAACAGAGCCAGGGGGGTACTGAGCCATCAATGCCCTGTTAAATAAAGGAGTCATAGAATCCTGTTGTAGCGCAATAAAGGCATTCCTTCTGTTTCTGTTAACTGCAAGTACGGACGGATCATAAGAGGGGGCGCTGACCATAGCCAGGATTTCACCTGAGGAAGGCTCGATGGCTACGATAGCCCCTTTTTTGTTCTTCATCAGTTGTTCGCCATATTCCTGTAAAGTTAAATCCACGGAGGTTATCAGGTCGTATCCGGACATGGCATGAGCATCCATTTTGCCTTCTTTATATTTCCCTTTGCGTTTTCCCCATTTATCTTTAAGAACATGTTCAACCCCTCTGATTCCTCTCAATTGAGATTCATAAAATAATTCCAGGCCACTGGTCCCAATATATTCACCTCGTTGATAAAGACCGTTTGATGATTTGATTTGCTTGGGATTCACTTCACTGATGTAACCCAACATGTGAGCACCGGAATGTGCGGGGTAACCCCTTACGCTTTTTCGCCGTCCTTCAAAGCCAGGAAACTGAAAAAGACGCTCTTCTACAGCGGCAAATTTATCTCCAGGGATTTGTGTGAGAAAATCAAAGGGTTTTCGTTTTGAAAATTTTTGGTCCTTGAAATCCTTATTAAGGGATTTAAGGAATGTCGAATCAGATATTCCAAGCAAAGTACAAAATTCAGCCGTATCAATATGGGATTTTTTTACCTGATTATAGGTTGCTTTCAGGTCGTACATAGCAAGATTGTAGACCAACAGATCCCCGTGTCGGTCTTTTATTGCTCCTCTCGATGGGTAGAGGGGGACTGCCTCCCTGTAGCTATGTTGAAGTTGATAGGATTTGTCAAGAACCTGGATTTTAAAGCACTGATAAGCAAGCATAAATCCGCAGATGATAAATGCGCCCTTCAAAATGTTCTGTCTGTCCTGATACAAGTCCTGCATATGATACTAAAAAAGTTAATATAGCCTATGAGTTCAAAGGTTTTACTGTTTATTCTAAATTATTCTTTGGGGTTGAAAATATATTGATACAATGTAGTGACAAGCATAGATAAGGCAAAAATAAAGACCAACCTTAACAACCATTGCCATGAGATAATACTCAACTCTTCCAAAGAGACTACCCAAAGGCTGTGTAAAAAAATAAGGATAGCACTATACTGAAAGAACCATCTGTTTCCAAGATGATATTTAGTAAGTGCCTTGCCCATTTCGTATCCACCACGGGGTTCCAATATTCTCAATATAAAAGGCCTTACTGCTGCCAAAAAAACGGCAGCAGAAGCATATAAGCCAATAGTATTGTAAAAAGCATCGATAAATAACCCTATAAAGAAACAGAACAGAATCAAAACGCCATCTACAATGCCAAGGGGAAGTAATAATATAAATACAGGGTAAATATAGATATCAATGTTGGCATAGTCGATTTCTTTAAAAAGAAACTGGACAATTACCAGCAAAATAAACCGTACAAGATTCGCTCTGAAAAGGCTATTCATTCTTATCCTCCTTTTCTAATTTTAGTTGCTCTTCCTTCATTAAATTATCAACAATATAAATATACTGTGTACTGTTGAGGTCATTAAATAAAGACACTTTGATGGTGTAAAAGTTTAAACCGGGAGGTTTATAAAAGCTTTTAACGGTACCAATCAGAATACCCTCGGGAAAGATGGTCGAAAAACCACTGGTAATGATAGTATCACCAATTTGTACAATTGCATGTTTGGGTACTGATTCGAGGGACATATATCTTGAATCATTTCCATCCCAGACCATTACTCCAAAATAATCATTTCTAAGGATTTTTGCACTGATTCTCATGTCAATGTTCAGTATAGACATAATGACAGAGTAATTGTCGCTTGATTTTTGAACTACTCCAACAATCCCTTTGCTGTTTCCGTTTATAATTCCTGAGTTTAGTTTAACACCCTGAAGTTGCCCTCTGTTGATAGTTAAGAAGTTATGAGGGCGGTGGATGGTGTTGTTAATCACTTTTGCATCGATGTACCGATATTGTTGCTCAAGTGTTGTGTCTTTAATAATGTTTGGATTGACAAGGGAAGAGAACTTGGAATTTGGTAATTGCATTTTTAGTTCAGCGTTTTCTCTTGCAAGACTATCGTTCACAGCAGAAAGGTTCCAATAGCGGGAGACATTGCTTGTTGTTTCATAAACATTTCCTATTAGACCGTTTGCTGAACTTATAAAGACCTCTTTATTGGGGTTGATGTTTCTGGTGAAATAAAACGACAAGGCAATCACTTCGAGAAAGACAAAGACAAAAGCACCGTTATATTTCACAAAGAATAAGAAAATCCTATACATAATTGCCTGGCCTCACAAAGAATATCAACAGAAAAATTGATTGTCTATTGGAAAATGAAAGAAAAATAAGAGAAAACCCTAAATCATAAAATAGAAAACCGGCACAAGAAGTTAGGACGGGGTACTGCTACAATCACTACATGTTTTTGTGGGTGATAAGGAAAGAGTAATCCACCCTTTTCTTTAAAGCAATCCCTGTACCCCTTACTACTGCCCGAAGAGGGTCTTCTGCGACATGAACAGGCAGTTTGGTTTTTTGTGAGATACGTTTATCGAGACCTCTGAGCAAAGCACCACCACCTGTCAGATAAAGACCTGTCTGATAGATATCCGCAGCAAGTTCCGGAGGAGTATTTTCGAGTGCTTTCAGGATGGCATCTTCAATTTTAGATATTGACTTGTCAAGACAATGACTGATCTCATTATAGGAAACCATAATTTGCTTAGGTATACCTGTCATCAAATCACGACCATTAACAGCATAATCTTCCGGTGGAACCTCCAACTCATGTAAAGCAGCACCTACGTTGATTTTGATTTGTTCAGAAGTACGTTCACCAATCAGCAAGTTGTGCTGACGTCTCATGTAATTCATAATGTCTATTGTCAGTTCATCGCCTGCAGTACGTATAGATTGATCACAAACAATACCGGCCAGTGCAATGACAGCAATTTCAGTTGTTCCTCCTCCTATATCAATAATCATATTTCCAATAGGTTCGGTGACATCAAGCCCTATCCCCAAAGCGGCAGCCATTGGTTCATGAATAAGGTACGTTTCCCTTGAACCTACATGTTCAGCAGAATCAAAAACAGCTCGTTTTTCAACTTCTGTAATACCCGAGGGAATACAAATCACCATACACATATTTCTGAAAAACTTTCTTCGATTGGGAATCATATCGATCATTCCCTGAATCATACGTTCTGCAGCTTCAAAGTCAGCGATAACACCATCCTTGAGAGGACGAATAGTACGGATCATCTGATGGGTTTTCTCGTGCATCATCATTGCCTTTCTTCCCACTGCTATCACCTCGTTGGTGTTGCGGTTTATGGCAACAATAGAGGGTTCGTCTACAATAACCTTACCGTCGGAGGTTATAAGGGTATTGGCAGTACCTAAATCTATTGCTATTTCCTGTGTAAAAAAACTAAAGAATTTTTTCATTCTTAAAACTAAAGATTGAGTGTTTTTAAATCTGGTTTGAACCGGAAAAATAGTAACTTGTTTACTAAATGGGTATAAATGGGCTTGTAGTAAACCAGTTATTATGAATCAGGTTGTTAAGTCTAAATAAAATGATTTTGTAAACTTAATAATTATTAAACATCCTTTCAAAAAATCTAATGAAATTCTTGCCGGCAAATAGCCAAAACAAGTGTTTATTATGAAATTTCGAGATAAAACAGTTAAATTACTAACTTCAAACCCCATAATAAGATATTTTTTGAAAAAAAATAAGCCAATCAGCAGTATTTTTTCAACAACTTAAAAAAAAAGTAAATTTTTGATTAAAACTCTTAAAAAGAGGCTGAAATTTCAGCTGTTCGGAGAAATAATATAATTTTTACCTGAGGGGGCTGTGTTTCTGAATAAACTCGATGCATTTTTTTGTAAGTATCTTACTGTGAGCAGGCAATTCAGAGTCCTTAAAGGGGTGAGAACCTCCAAAAACATGATTGGCATTTTCAATGATATACAATTCGGAATTGTCGGAGTTCCGAGCGAGATATTTAGCAGAACTCAGGGGGACTGCAGGGTCCTCGCTGCCATGCATTATGAGGTAGGGTTTCCTGAGTTTTAAAAGAGCTGATTTGACAGAAAACCGGATTTTGTTTTTTGAATAATTTTCGAAAAGCTGATAATACAAGGGCATATTTTGTTTTGTACGCCCATTCATAATATAATGCACTCCTTCTTTTTTCCAGGAAGAAATGTGTTCCGGAGAATTGTGCCAGGAGTAATTTAGTTCATGAACTGAAGCCCATGTAATTAATTGTTTTACTGCATTGTTTTCTGCTGCTGCAATCACTGCGATAGGCCCTCCTCTGCTATGCCCGATCAGCGTAATATTATCTTGATCCCAGGAAGTTTTATTTTTGATTTCTTCCTCGCCGGCAATCCAATTCAGAACAGACTTTAAATCATCACTCTCTATAGAATAATTATTATTGCCAAATGCTTCAAGGTCGGCAAAATTAAGAAGGTCCTGAGGGCTTACTCCGTTGTGAGAAAAATTAAACTTGATAAAACAAAAACCCTGAAGGGCGAATTTTTCTGCAATCAATGACCAATGTCCCCAATCCTTGAACCCTTTAAATCCATGTGCAAATACAATGATTGGCTTGGGTTTATTGCCTTCTTTCCAGTATACATCAAGGGTGATGTCTTTTCCGTGCCTGCCTTTTAATGTGTGGTTAAAAATGGTATTCATCTGACAATATTTGTTTAAGAGCATTTGTGGCCTGCTGAAAGATCATGTTCAAACCATCAAGAGCAATCAGAATTAAAACAGGTTATGAGATTTTATATTTTCAATAATTATTGAAAATTAAAAGAAAAATAGTATTTTTGTTAATAAATATCAAGAAAACAGATGGTTATTTTCTTTAAATGAATCACTAAATTCAACAGAAAGCAAAAAACCGGACTTTTACTGAAATTAACTTAAACTCCTTTACATGATAAAATCATTGTCGAGCATTAAAGCACCAATTGATGCTGAAATAAAGGAATTTCATAAGCGGTTCAAAGAGGCTATGAAAAGTGAAGTGCCTTTACTTGATAAAGTGACCAACTTTATTGTTCGGAGAAAAGGTAAGCAAATGCGTCCGATGTTTATTTTTCTTAGCGCCAAAATATGTGGTGAAGTCAATGAACTTACTTATCATGCAGCAAATTTAGTGGAGTTGCTACATACTGCAACATTGATACATGATGATGTAGTGGATGATTCGATGCAAAGAAGAGGATTCTTTTCACTTAATGCACTTTGGGGGAATAAAATAGCAGTATTAGTTGGGGACTACCTGCTTTCGAAGGGCTTGTTATTGTCAATAGAAAATAATGCAATGAATTTGCTCAGGATAACCTCAAATGCTGTAAAGGAAATGAGCGAAGGGGAGTTGTTGCAAATCGAAAAGGCCCGACGATTGGATATTCAGGAAGCAATATATTTTAAAATAATACGTAAAAAAACGGCCTCCTTGATAGCTTCTGCCTGTGCTAGTGGCGCTGCATCAACTACCAAGGATCAGGCTGTAATTGAAAGGATGCATGATTTTGGAGAAAAGATAGGTATTGCTTTTCAAATAAGGGATGATTTGTTTGATTTTGGTGATGGAGATGCTGGCAAACCGCAAGGAAATGACATACAGGAAAAGAAAATGACTTTGCCGCTAATTTATGCTTTGAACCATACAGATAAATCAAAAAGGAATTACATTATTAATATCATAAAAAACGAGAATACAAATCCTCAGAAAATAAGAGAAGTTACTGAATTTGTTTTGGGTAGCAACGGCATTGAATATGCCCGCAATAAAATGTATAAATACAGATCGGAGGCTTTCGAAATTCTAAAGACCTTTAAATCTTCTGCTGCTAAAGAATCGCTGGAGGATTTAGTTTATTATGTAACAGAACGGAAAAAGTAATTGGTTGCTATCTTCATTTTTGAATCTTAATCAAACAATTTTTTCAGGAATGACTCTTAATTTTTTTTGACATAAAAATCAGCTTAAAAAATATCCTTGTGGAAACAGGTAAAAAATTTAATAGTTCATCAGGCGTGTTTTTGATCTACCTCATACTAAAAACAGCCCCTTTGGTTGCAGTTGTTTTTTATTTTTATAATTGGGAAATGTCCCTTCTTACTGCTTTTGTATTGTCAGCAGCCATTCTTTTATATTCCGGAAGTACAAATCATAATTTTGTTTTAAGTGAAAATAATTTATCTGTTAAGCCTGTTCTCTTCTTCTGGCACAGGGAACGGTCAATTCTCTATTCAGAAATAGAAAACGCAGAGATAAAGTTTTCTGTTGGGAAGGATAACCGACAATGGATATTGATACATTTTAAAGATTCAGTAAAAGTTAAAACGTCTCAAAAATTCAGATGTGACTGGTTGCACAGGCAAGATGCTGAAGATGATGAAGACGATGATCATGATCATGATCATTCAGGAAACGAACTCTTTGAAATGCTGGAAGACGAAGACTTTTACGAAGGTTCGCTGGAGCACCTGAGAGATGAACTAAAAAAAAATAACTTGACAGTGAAAGAAATTTTCTGAGTATAGTGGTCTAAAAGCTTTTCTTATCATCTGTAATCTTTGTTACAAGTCAGTGAAATTTTAAATTAGCAGTGTCTGTTGATGTATTGAATATCAATACAATAAACTCTCTGCAAATACTTTCCTTCTGTTTTCGATACAAATTTATCCTGTCTCAATTGTGTCATTGTAGTGACAGGGCCGTCCTTGTGTATCACTTCAACCTTTTATAGACTTGCTTTTACCAACATGTTAGCTATGCTTTTCCTTGTCCCTCAGCCTGCTCTTTTTCTCCGATAAACATTTACTCCTTTTTTGTTTTAGGTAATGACAAATTCCGGAAAATCACTTTTTAAAAAATGATTAGTCAGGTCAGTGATTTAATTTGGATTTTTTAATCAGCTCAAAAAATCAGATTGTTTGATTATTCAGAAGGAATAAAAAAAAAACTAAAAAAAACCAAAAATATTCTCTATTGTGAAACCTTTTGTTTTATATTGAGTACAATAAGAAACATATTAAGGTAATAAAAACAAAATATTTTAATAAGTACAAGCGATATGTCCGAAAAACAGCTACTTAATGATCGATTCAAAATAATATTCAGAACACTGGAAGAGAACGGTGATTTTGTGAAAAATTCAAGAATTAAAGGGATGGCGAGCTTTGCAGAAAAAATATTGGGGAACAGGAGTTACGGGCATCTTGTAAGGGCGTATTTAAAGAAAGATAATTTAAGAACCATTACTTATGCACAGGCAAAAAACCTTGTTAGGTTTTTTGGTGTAAGTGAGGCTTATTTGTTCAGAGGGATAGGGCCTTTTTTTTCTGATGAAGAAGAAACGGATCTTAAAAAAACAATGAATGAAGTTAAAGTCAGTCATCACAAAGCTGATGAAAACATAATCGAAAATCAACAGGTACCTCATAAGAATATTCTGTTTTCAAGTGTTTCCGCTTTCGCAAGTCGGACATTTGACCTTGGTGCACATGAAGACACGGAACGTTTTTTTATACCTAGAATGGGAGGGGAACACATAGCGTTTTATATAAAAGGAAATTCTATGTCACCCACTATTGAAGATGGAGATATGATAATTTGCAGAGCGGTAGAAACCTGCGAACCTGTCAACGAAAATCAGATCTATGCAATAGTACTGAAGAACGGAACAGTACTGATAAAACGTATTCAAAAGATAATAAATAAACAAAAACAAATGCTGAAGCTAAAATTAATTTCTGACAACTATCTAGAACATGATCCTTTTGAAATTCCGGTAAATGACGTGAGAAAGCTTCTGAAGGTTGAAAAAAAATTAACTGATGCCGGGTTTTAGTTTTTATTGGTTTTGGGATTTTTAACCCTTTACACAAAACATCAATTCATTATTCTTGATATCCAATGAATTAAAAACATGGAAAATATAGCATTTTACATAAAAGGAGATTCAATGTCACCAACCATTTCAAATGGTGATATTGTAGTGTGCAGAAAGATTGAATCCTTGGGTTTTGTTGAAGAAAATGAATTGTACGCTCTAATAACCAATTCGGGAGGTGTATTGGTAAAACGTATTCAGAAAATTAGAGACCAAAACAATAAAATAATTCATTTGAAATTGATCTCAGATAATTTCAGAGGCTATAAACCATTCAGAATTTCAATAAAAGATATTCGATTTCTGTTGAAAGTTGAAAAAAAACTAAAATATTCAGATTGTTGAATTTTTAGCGCAATTTTTTTTTTATTCACTCATGAAGCATTTATTATAAATAAAAGCATTAAAATTTTAATTAATAATTTCATTCCTTCTTAATCTTTAAATCTTCTGCCTATAAGAAAAAAAAATTGCTAAGTTCGAGAACAACAAACTGCCTATCAACCGCAAATGACAGGCAGTTTTCTTTTTTATATACTATATACTTTAAAGTATCCTTGTTGAAATTAATAAGAAGCGTTTTCTTGAACTCCCTGAAACTTCATATTGAAGCGTTAAATTTTTTTGAGTTTTGAAGCAACGTTTAGTTTAGTATAAAGTTTGTACCTTTGAGCAAATAAATAACCAACATTTCAAAAATGAGAACATTAACAACTTTAATCCTGATTTTATTTTTAACAACTTTATCTGCCCAAAAATTAAAGGACAGGGCCTTTGTCAGGGAAAATTATGAAAAAAGGGAATACAAAATTGAAATGCGGGATGGCAAGAAATTATTTACTATAGTTTACAGTCCCAAGGACACAAGTAAAGCCTATCCTGTTTTGATGCAGCGCACCTGTTATAATGTCAGCCCTTATGGGGAAGGAAAATACAGGAGGTCACTCGGCCCGTCAGTCTATTTAATGCGGAAAGGATATATTTTTGTTTATCAGGATGTACGTGGCAGATATATGTCGGAGGGACGCTTTGATAATATGCGTCCTCATATCAAAGGAAATGATCCGGCTAATAAAAAAGATATTGACGAAAGTTCAGATACTTATGATACAATAGATTGGTTGTTGAAAAATATTAAAAACAATAACGGAAGGGTAGGACAATGGGGAATTTCTTATCCTGGTTTCTATACTGCCGCCGCACTGCCTGAAGCGCACCCTGCTTTAAAAGCCTCGTCCCCTCAGGCACCTATCAGCGATTTCTTTTTTGATGATTTTCATCACATGGGTGCTTTTTTGCAAAGTTATATTAAGGCTTTTCCGGTGTTTGGACATCAAAAAAATAAAATAACCTCTAAAAGCTGGTACGGTTGGGGCTGGGATAAACTAAAGGAATTGAAGTTGAATGAGGAGGATGCTTTTGAATTCCATAAACAGCTGGGACCTGTAAAGAATATCAGTAAAGTGTTTCCTAAGAATTTTTTCTGGAAGCAAATGGTGGAACATCCGAACTATGATGAATTCTGGCAAAAGAGAAGTATCCTTCCCCATCTGAAAGATGTAAATCACGCTGTCATGACGGTTGGTGGATGGTTTGATGCTGAGGATTTGTACGGACCATTGAATATTTACAAAAATCTTGAAAAAAATAATCCCGCAACAAAAAATACTATTGTAATGGGACCCTGGTCGCATGGAGACTGGTCAAGGGTGAAAGGAATGCAGGCAGTCAATCACATCTGGTTTGGTGAAGGGATTTCTGAATTCTATCAAAAAAATATCGAATTGCCATTTTTTGAATATTACCTTAAAGATGAGGGAGAAATGAAATTGCCTGAAGCCTATATGTTTGATACAGGAATTAAAGAATGGAAGGAATTTGATGTATGGCCACCCAAAAATGATACTCCCTTGGTTCTTGGTTTTTCAAAAGAAAAAAAATTACTCCTGGGTTCCGAAAGCAGTAATTCGGTTTCTTTCAATTATATAAGTGACCCTGAAAACCCTGTACCATATAGGTCTGAAGTAGTAGGGGTAGGATTTACTCCCAGGAGGTTTATGACCGATGATCAGAGGCATGCCTCATTCAGAGGAGATGTTTTAACTTTTGAAACAGAGATTCTGGAAAATGATAAACTGCTTGCCGGTCAAATTCTTGCAGATTTAAAAGTTGCTGTGTCTACTACAGATGCTGATTTTATAGTGAAATTAATTGATGTATATCCTGAGAATGAACCTGCTACAAAGGCGACGCCTTCCTATGTGGATATGGGAGGATATCAACAACTGGTCAGGCACGAAGTGTTCAGGGGGCGTTTCAGAAATAGTTTTTCTAAACCCGAAGCTTTTGTGCCTGGTAAAGTTGAAAATATAAAATTTCCTCTGCAGGATATTTTGCATACCTTTAAAAAAGGACATAAAATTATGATTCAGATCCACTCTACCTGGTTTCCTTATATCGACAGAAATCCTCAGAATTACGTAGAGAATATTTACAAGGCGGAAAAAAAGGATTTTACTGAAAGTAAGATTACCGTCTTTGGTGACAGTAGAATTATTATAGGCGGAGATACACCGTTTGATCCTCAATAATAGTATGCAGAATGCTATGAAAGCTTGTTTTTTTTATTTTGTTAAATACTAAATGTTTGTGTACGTTTGGTATGTATTGGCATTAATTCTAATTTTATTATTTTAAAGTGGAGGATTATACAATTAACGTTGAACTCAATACATTATTAAACTCTGTATTGCCTGTGGGCCTGGTAAAAGTATTTCCTAACCCTACAAATGGTGTTTTTACTGTTGATATGGGAAAAATAAAAGAATAAAGTTGGGTTTATCTAAAATTATTAAAATTTGCACCCATGAAGGTCTTATTTGTATTTATATTTCTGGCTGTTTTTTTATCCTCCTGTAAAAACGGAGATACATTTAATGCACAACAAACGAATATAGCAATAAAGAAATTTCCGGAACTTAAAGACGGCCGTTATAATGTTGCCTTTCTGATTATGGATGGAGTATATAATACTGAACTTACGGCCCCCTATGATATATTTCACCATACTATTTTCAGGGACAGTATCCAGCCTATGAATGTCTTCACTGTGGCAAAAAAAGACAGCCCTGTCAGAACTTTTGAGGGCCTTCGTGTTATTCCCGATTATAATTACATCAGTGATTCATTGCCGTATATTGACCTGCTTGTTATTCCCAGTGCTGAACATCATTTAGATAGCGACCTGGAAGATGAAGAGATGTTAGATTTTGTGAGAAGAACTTCAGAAGATGCTATTTATGTTATGTCTCACTGTGACGGGGCCTTTGTTTTGGCAAAAAGCGGCGTGTTAGACGGACATGAGTCTACAACTTTTCCGGGAGATACAGAAGCTTACAAAAAGATGTTCCCGGGATTAAAAGTTCATGAAAATGTTATGTTTGTCCATGACAATAAGATGATTACTTCAGCAGGTGGGGCTAAATCCTTTGAAGCTTCTCTTTATCTCTGTGAATTGCTCTATGGGAAAAAAGTGGCGGATGATATAGCCAAAGGAATGGTCATAGACTGGGATTTGAATAATATTCCTTATCTTAAAATAAAGAATAAACGTGACTGAGGAATTGGAAATTTTATATAGGGATGATTTTTTTGTAGCAATTAACAAACCAAATGGATTGATGGTGCATCGCAGTTCTATTGCCTCAGATGTTCAGGTTTTTGCTCTTCAGATGCTACGGGATCAAACAGGTAGATATGTTTATCCCGTCCATCGGCTGGACAGAAAAACTTCGGGGATATTACTATTTGCCTTTGATAAAGAAACTACTAAAATATTACAAAAGGGCATTGAATGCAAAAGTACAATTAAAGAATATACAGCAATTACTAGAGGGTACTTTCCCGATAAAATAACGGTAGATTACCCTCTGATAAATGACAAAGGGAAGAAACGGGAAGCCTGCACAAAATTTGAGTTAATAGAAACTACAGAAATACCTGTTGCATTGGGAAAACATCAAACATCGAGATATTCTCTTATTAAAGCCTTTCCTCAAACAGGAAGAATGCATCAGATTAGAAAACATTGCAATCATTTAAGACATCCTATCATTGGAGACCGACCGCATGGATGTAGCAAACAAAATCGCATGTTCAAAAAAAAATGGGAGATGACTAATATGCTGTTGCATGCTTCAAGAATGACATTGATACACCCTTTTGAAGAAAATATTGTAGAACTTCATGCTTCATTTCCAAAAAAATTTTTGCAAATGAAACAAGTTTTGAGCTTTGAGAAATAGTACTTATAAAATCTAAAGCATTAATTTTCTTAAATTAAAACAATAATTAATAGTTTTGCAAAAAAAATGAATAATGAGTGAAGTAACTTTTGCAGACAGAAAAACAGGTGAATTAATCAAGGAAAACCCACCCGGAGCGTCTTTTCTGAAATTTATGTACGGAAATAACCCTTTCGGTAAATTATCTCTGCATTTACTGATAAAGCGGAAAATAGTCTCAGCTATAGGTGGTTGGTATATGAACACTAAACGTTCTGCTAAAAAGATAGATCCTTTTGTGGAAAAACATCAGATGGAACTCTCTGATTATGTTGTTCCTGATGATGGATTCAGCACCTTTAATGATTTCTTCTACAGAAAAATAAAACCTGAAAGTCGTCCAATTGAAAATGGACTTGTTTCGCCTGCTGATGGGAAAATTCTGGTCTTTGATAATGTTGACGATAACAAGGAGTTTTTTGTGAAAGGCGCTGCTTTTAATTTATCTTCTTTTCTGAACGACGCTGAATTGGCGAAGAAATATGCTGGAGGGGGAATGGCTATTATACGTCTTGCACCGGTAGATTATCACAGGTTTCACTTTTCTGCCAAAGGAATAATCAGTAAATCTAAATTAATTGATGGACATTATTATTCCGTGTCACCTATTGCTTTGAAACAAAGTCTTGAGATTTTTTGTCATAATAAAAGGGAATACAGTGTTTTAAAAACGAACGATTATGGTGATGTACTTTTTTGTGAGGTAGGGGCTACAATGGTTGGAGGAATAATTCAGACATATAAAGAAGGTTCTTTAGTAGAAAAAGGTGCAGATAAAGGTTACTTTGCCTTCGGAGGTTCTACAACAGTTGTGTTGACAGAAAAAGGAAGGGTGAAATTCAGCGCTGATTTGTTGGAGAATACAAAAAAAGGGATAGAGACAGCAATAAAAATGGGCGAAACGATAGGCACAGAGATTTTTTGCTAAGGCATTTTTTAATATCCTTAGGATTAGTTAACGGGTACGGTACAGGAATTTTTTTTCTGCAAAGATAATTGAATATATTGATGAATATAATCAGGGAACTATTTCTGGATTCTTTGGTTTAAAAAATTAAAGATTTGAAAATTATGATAGTTAATAAAATGACAAAAGGGTTCTTTTTATTTTGCTTCTCTGTCCTTTTTTCTTGTGGACAAAACACGGTAAAAGAAAATGTTGAATTAAAAACTGATACTCTTCCTGCTGTTGCTGCCCCTGAACCGCAGCGTGAAAATTTCTTTAAAGAGGAAGAACAAGAGATTTTAAAAAAGTACATTACAAAAGATTGGATAGATACCTTGTCTGATAATATGTATGGTTTTGCTGATGCCAAAACAGATGACGAATTTGAAAAGGCTTTTTGGGAAGCGAAAAGAATAATGGCAGCTTTGGAAAAGCATATCGGAGAGGAAGTGGACGGATATGCTGTATCCGAATACCTTTCGGTTATGGATTCTGTTATGTCGCCGTATAAGGCAGTTTGTGCTGGAGAATGTACAATTTTCAGATATGTTTTTTCGATAAAAGCACTTCGTGAAATTGCTGAAAAAACAAAAGGGAAAGGTGATGACAGGTTCTGTGATTTGATTTTGTTGGCCGCCGGGGAACAGGGTGGCAGGGCAGAGGGATATTATAATTTCTTTGTACGAACCTGGGACTATGGCGGTGCTGTTGTGCTGGGAAACGATTTTTGCTTTGATTTTCTTAATAAATCATGGAAACATATACAGAATACCCCCTTGTTTAGAAAACATGTGATGGCAGTCAGGTCTATTTGTATCAGCAATATGAGTCACCCGATTTATATGCAGAAGAAAGAGAAGGTGCTACAGGAGATTTCTAAAATACTGGATGCAAAAATTCTGACTATTGAAGAATCGGAATTAGTTAAGGCTTTGAAAACAAAAATAGAAAACAGTGTTGATGGACTACAGTTTGACTGCGAAAACGGAAATTGTAATTTCGGTGGTTGAGAGGATCTTTAAAATCAAATGAATAATTCTATGTATTTCCTTTGAATGGATTCTTTTTTTTTATTCAATAGATATAATTATGTTTAATTGTTCAATTTTTTAATTTTTTCATCGTTTATATAACACAACTGTCATTCAGAAGGCATGAGGAGACAATGGTCAAAAAAACGTTTCCGATAAGGGAAATCCCATGAACAGGAAAAAAATCCCGGAAAGCATTTTAAATACAATATTTCAAAAACAATACATCAATATCAGTTCAATTTCAGAAGGATGTCTTAATTTGTGAATAATGACCTTTTAAGGATTAAAATCAAAATATTGATGAGACTTTCCGCAGATCAACATCTGGCAAAAGATGCTTTACTGAAAAAAATAACAGAAGAAATCCACCTTAAGGAAACGGGGCCAGCAAAGGAGGTATATGCTTCACTGTTGCAATCGATCGTATCCCAACAACTCTCAGTAAAGGCAGCGGCTACAATTTATAAGCGATTTCTGGAACTGTTTGAAGATGAAGGGCCACATCCACGGGCCTTGCTGAACAAAAGTGTAGAAGAATTGCGAATGGTCGGCTTGTCAAGGCAAAAATCTTCCTACATGCATAATATTGCAGCGTTTTTTGTTGCCAATCAACTGGAAGATATCGACTGGACTAAAAAAAGTGATGCAGAAATCATACAATTGCTTACAGAAATCAAAGGAGTGGGACTGTGGACCGTACAGATGATCCTGATGTTTTCACTGCAGCGGAAAGATGTTTTTCCGGCTGCAGACCTGGGTATTCAGCAGGCGATGAAAAAATTGTACGGAATTGAAGGAAAGGGAAGAGGACTAATAGTAGAAATGGAAAAAATTGCCCTGGCATGGAGTCCCTATCGGACCCTGGCTTGCAGGTACCTCTGGAAATGGAAGGATAAGAAAAGTTGATCTAGGGATTAAAAAACTATCGGATAAATAGCAGGTGTATTATAGTTCTGAAGGAAAAATTACTGAACAAAGAACGATTTACAGATTTTAAGTTTCTTTCTTTTATGATGATATTTTTATACGCATTTGTATAAAAATAAATGAAAACTCATTAACTTTAAGCTCTGATTTTTTTTGAATTAAAACTAAGAACATAAAAATGGCAACAATTAATTTTAAAGGCAATCCGGTTCAAACGTCCGGAGAATTGCCTGCTGTAGGAACTAAGGCCCCGGATTTTACCTTGGTAAAAGCAGATTTGAGCAATGCGACATTAGCAGATTATAAAGGAACGAAAGTAGTCTTGAACGTATTTCCCAGTATCGATACCGGTATATGTGCAAAATCTGTAATCGCCTTTAATCAGGGAGCAGCAAATCTTGACAATACCGTAATCCTTTGTGTATCGAAAGACCTTCCCTTTGCGCAAAAAAGATTTTGCAGTGCAGAAGGAACCGATAATGTAATTACCCTTTCAGATTATGTGGATGGGGCATTTAGTAAAGATTACGGCTTGTTGATGCTGGAGGGACCTTTGCATCATTTGTCCTCGCGCGCAATCATCGTTCTGGATGAAGAAGGAACCGTCGTGTATACTGAACAAGTGCCTGATATCGTTCAGGAACCGAATTATGAAGCGGCTATGGCAAGTCTTCAGCCTGCATAAAATTATATTTAATATTTTGGTGCCAATGTGAGTCAGTTTGAATTACATTGGCATTTTTTATTATTGCAAAGCTAATTCGATGGATATTTCAAAGAAAAAACCTCCCTTCCCGATCTCAGACAATCTGAGGAAATATCTTAAGGAATATGAGCGCGCTGATTTCCTGCCCTTAAAATATGAAGACCTGACTAATTGGCACGATTCAGCTGCTATTTTTGATTCGAAAGGAAATGATACCCTGTGGGAGGCCATCAGATATCACCCCTCTGTTGAGGATGAGATAGAAGCAGGATTGACGTATATTTATGGTATGTTGAAAACAGGGGGTAATATGTCTGTCATAGAGCACTTGAGGGTCAGTCGTATTGATTATTGTC
>CAJQOX010000173.1 GCA_905480075.1 uncultured Aureispira sp.
GCAATACGGGCACTTCAGGCAAGAGGAGACGAACATGTCACAAACAGCGACCTGAGCAGCCTGAAAGTATTGGGAACAGTAGGAGAACCTATCAACGACGAAGCATGGCATTGGTACAACGAGGTGGTCGGCAAAAAGAACTGCCCGATCGTGGATACCTGGTGGCAGACAGAAACCGGCGGCATCATGATATCTGCCCTTGCAGGTCACACTCCGCTGAAGCCCTGTTATGCAAGCTTGCCACTGCCCGGCATTCAACCCTGTCTTGTAGATACTCAGGGCAATGAAATAGAAGGCAATGATGTGGAAGGACTTTTATGTGTCAAATATCCCTGGCCTTCTATGGTGCGTACAACCTACGGCGATCATGAACGTTGCAGACAGGTATACTTTTCTTCCTTCGACAATATGTACTTCACCGGAGATGGTGCAAGACGGGACGAAAATGGCTTTTACAGAATTATTGGCCGGGTAGATGATGTTATCAATGTTTCCGGACACCGGTTGGGTACTGCTGAGGTGGAAGATGCTATCAACGGACATCTGAACATAGTGGAATCTGCCGTAGTGGGTTACCCACATGATATCAAGGGACAAGGCATTTATGCTTATGTAATCGCTAATGATGAAGTGACAAACGAGGAAGAGTTCAAGCAAGAGGTCTTGTACATTGTTTCCAAAGAAATTGGTAAAATAGCCAAACCTGATAAAATACAGATCGTTTCGGGACTGCCCAAAACCCGTTCAGGAAAGATCATGCGTCGTATTCTGCGCAAGATAGCAAGCAATGACACTTCTAACCTGGGAGACACCTCTACTTTGCTGAATCCCGATGTTGTGGAGGAGATCATGGATGGGGCTTTGGTCTGATATTATTATTTTAAGTAACGAAGCAAAAATATTTACAGCAAAAATTTGAGGCTATTTTTCTCGTTTTTCAAGCAAAAATATGAGTTTTAATATTCTAAATCGATTATTTTTAACGCAGATAAAATGAAAAAGAGGCCGAATATGCTTTAAATATTTTTGAGCAGTTACTTATTATTAAAAAAGGGGGCTTCTATCGAAGCCCCCTTTTTTTTGGAGGAATTAAGTAACAATCAGCAATTATTTCATTCATCTAATCCTCAATATCAGAACAAAATCAAAGATAAAGAACAAATAATTTCAAGCTATTTGTAATAAGTCTAAATAAATACGTACATTGCGTTCATATTCAAAGAAACATAAAAAATTCTGAGATGAATCCGCTTGAACTTAGCATAAAATCAACCTGTACCCTACCTGTATTTGATTGTAAAGATTGCAAGAAAAAATGTTGCAAGAAATACAAGAAGGGCAAGAAACAGTGTAAGCGTTGTCCTAAGCCTCCAAAGTTTTAGGCAAGGTCAGGTTTTCAGAATTCCCCTCGTTTAACAAATTTACGAAACAGAGATTACCATAAAAAAAAGAGACTGTCTACTAAAGACAGTCTCTTTTATATTTTATAAAACTTTTCTAATTATTACTTAGACTTAGGTTTCTTTTCAGTAAAGATAATATCTACGCGGCGGTCTTTCGAGTCACCTGAAGAGGAAGCATCTGCACCATGAGTAGGGTCTTCCTCGCCCATAGGAATGATTGTCACATCAGCGCCATTGAAGCCTTTGTTTACCAGGTATTGACGTACAGCAGTAGCCCGGCGTATTGATAGTTCCATATTCTTTTTGGCATCCCCGTTAGTAGAGGCATTGCCTTTGATATAAACTTTGATTTCACTTCCTGAAGCTTTAGCAGCATCGAGTGTGCTTTTTACAGCATCGAGGTTGGCATTAGAAGCATCATTGAGTTTAACCGAACCATTATCGAAGAAGACCTCGCCGACTTTTTTAAATCTGAGCGGTTGATTTTCGATCATTTTTCTGAGTTTGTCAATTTCCTCCTGATTCTTTTTGATATCGGCATCATGCCTTTTGATATCCTCCGTATTTTTATCTATAGCATCACCCTGTTCTTTAATTATCTCAGTAGTTTTCTCGATTTTATCGTGATTTTCTTTAATAATCATAGTCAGGGAATCCACTTTTTCTTTATTTTTTGCAGATTCTTCCTCCATAAACAGCTGCATTTCCTCATTCTTTTCGTTGAGCGCCTGCATATTCTGCTGCATTTGTTTAATCTTTTTGTTCTCACCGAATTTATAAGCCAACATAAACTCATGTTGTGTACCCATATTCGCATTAAGGTTGGCATCAACACCAATTCCAAAGGTATAAACAAAGATAAAATGCTCCTGAATTTCTACTCCGAGCGTAATATCTATTGAAGAGGTAGCAGTAGCATGATTGGAAGAACGGTAACCAACACCAAGCCAACCCATTTTGTCGATACCAAAAAGTACATTGGCCTCTGCCTGAAAGGGAATGTTTTCGACAATTCTACCCATAAAGACAGGTTGCAGATATATGCGGTGTTTTTTCTCTTCAGGGCCAAAGAGATGCTTGTAGCTTGCACCAAGTATCCACTGTCTTGTATTGATGTATTTGATATCATTTTGTCCGGCATCGAGCAATTTAAGGCCGGTATTCAGACCCTGCAGCATAGAAACACCTACATGCAGGTTTCTCCACTGATAATCGAGTCCGCCTGAAAAATCGAAGGAAGTACCATTTCCTTCAGAAGGCAGCAGTTGATTATCGTCAGGGTTTTCAACGATAGCATCCGGGTAATTGATACGTTGATGAACGAAGCCAAGTGAAATACCTGCACTCAGGCCATGTTTGTAACCTTTATTTTTCACAAAGGGAATATGATAAGCATAGGTAGCCATACCACCTACATTAGAAATGATATGTGTCTGATCGACATACAACATTCCACCGAGCCCCATATTACCGAGCTTTTCAGTTTTGACAGGAGATTCCAGACTTATCGCGCCGGTAAAAGGCGAGTTAGGCATAGAAGTCCATTGTTTTTTGAAATGAAGCGCTGCCATTCCCCTGTCGCCCTGACCTGTACGGGCAGGATTATAGATATAGGGATTGTAGATATAATGATTCATCAGTGGCAGTTGTTGTGCCTGCGTATTAAAAGCAGAAAGTAAAACAGCTGCGGCAAATAGATTTCTGAATATTTTAATCATGATAATTGATTTTTCAATCTTACTTATGAATATTTTTTACAAAAAACCATTTTCAGAAGAGGAGCATATTGCCCATCTTCTGAATTTCGGAATTTATCGTTTAATAGTAACAGGACCTTTAATGGTTTTATCATTCGTTTCGAGGCGAATGATAAACCAATAAGTACCATCCGGCAAATCAGATCCATTCATTGTTCCATACCAGTCATTCTGATAATTCTGAGTATTGAGCACTTCCATACCCCCTCTTGACATTATCTGAAGGGTATAAGGACCTGTTGCAGGATCCATAAGGAAATCCACTGTCCAGTAATCGTTCACACCATCACCGTTAGGTGTAAATAAGTTCACGATATTGTACTGAGGTTCGAGGTCAGGATCGACGGTAACGACAATTCTGTCGGTATCCGGACAACCAAAATTATTATAAGTAGTAACATTATAAGTATAAGAACCAGCCACATTAGACATAAAAGTAGGAGTAGCTATAGCAGCGTTGTCAAGATACGTAGCCGGGGCCCAATCATATGTCAGACCACCTGAGGCCCACAACTGAATAGACTGACCGATAGCTACTGTAGTATCGTTCATAAGCATCAATATTGGTGCAGGGTGAACATCCACAAAGGTTTCATAGGTTGAAGAACAGTTGTTGACTGTTACCACAACAGTATAAGTACCTGTATCAGAAACAGCCACTAAAGGATTTCGGATAGTTGAACTGAAGGCATTTGGCCCGGACCATGCATAGGTGGCACCGAAAACATCCTGCACTTCGAGTTGAACATTAGCACCTATACAAACAGGACCTGTATTTGTTGCAATTCCGGC
>CAJQOX010000174.1 GCA_905480075.1 uncultured Aureispira sp.
ATATCGTGGACCAGAATAATAATATTGTAACCGGATTTAATGGTACTATTTATCCTACTGTTTTCGATAAAGAAGATAGATTGTACACTCTCGGCAATGATGACGGGAGCTTTCCGGATGACTTTTTATTGCGCAAAAAAATTATTTTTAAAGGAAAAGCCACCGTGTCTAATGGTCAGTTTTCTTTCTCCTTCGTTGTGCCTAAAGATATTAATTACATTTTGGGCTATGGTAAAATTTCTTATTATGCCGAAAATAAATCGGATCTCGATGCGGCAGGTAATTATAATGGCCTTATTGTTGGGGGGTCTTACCCTAATGCTGCTGTAGATAATGTCGGGCCTGAAGTTTTGGTTTATATGAATAATGAAGATTTTGCAAGGGGAGGGATTACCGACAATAATCCTAAATTATTAATTAAATTATATGATGAAAATGGTATAAATACCGTCGGGAATAGTATCGGACATGATTTGACCGCTAAATTGATTGACCCTGATTTGTCGGAAGAAGAGTATATCCTGAATGATTTTTATGAATCTGATATCGATGATTTTACTCATGGTACTGCTATCTATCAGCTCAGAGACCTGAAGCCTGGCTTGCATTCTGTTCATGTTAAAGCCTGGGATGTCTATAATAATCCCGGTGAAGGTTCTACTGAGTTTATTGTAGCTGAATCTGCTAGCCTTGCCCTCGAACATGTGCTCAATTATCCCAACCCATTTACTACTAATACAAATTTTCAATTCGATCATAATTTCCCGTATCAAGGACTTGAAATTCAGGTTCAGATTTATACTGTCTCCGGAAGATTAATCAAAACAATCAATCATGATATTGATGCTGAAGCTAATACCGGCTATAGTGTACGTAATATTAACTGGGACGGACTGGATGATTTTGGCGATAGAATTGGCAGAGGGGTCTATATTTATAAAATATTTGTGCAGGCTGAGGGTACACAGGAAAAGTCTAAACAAAACAGTGAATTTCAGAAGCTTGTAATTCTTAAATAATTATTTATTAGCTTCCTTATTTGTTAATTAGGGCACAAAATTTGCTATCTTTTTTTTGGTTGGAATGTTAATGTAGCTTTTTTACTGTTTCCAATTATGTAATCATGAATATTTTTGTATCTTTGAGAGCTAAACTTCAAACTTTATTTATATGTAAAAATTTTACTTCAGGGAATCATTTTTTATTTAACGGAATCATTCTCACAGTTTATTTCTTTGTAGGTTTTTAGCTTCTGATTCACACTTTCTGCTTTCTTTCAGTTCTGTGTTTTAAGCTTGATTCTACTTCTTTAATAGAAATAACTTGCCCCCTATTGTGTTTCGTTCCTGATAAATAACTATAAATTAATTAATAATTCCAATATGAAGATTTCGATTCTGAAAATTAACATTATTCTTATCAGTGCTTTTACTCTGATTTTTTCAGATACCTTTGCTCAAAATTCCAATACTATAGATTGCCCTTTTAGTGGTGCTTCGGCTGATGGTTCTGATTGTAATAATACAATTATTACTGCTGTGCCCTTTTTGCGTATTGTCCCCGATGCAAGGTTCGGTGCTATGGGGGATGTAGGTATTGCTATGCCTTCCGACCCTAATACCATGCACTTTAATGCTTCTAACCTTAGCTTTGCACCTAAAGATTTTAGTGTTTCTGCTACCTTTACTCCCTGGCTCAGAGCCCTGGGACTAAATGATGTGTTCCTTGCTTATCTTTCAGGCTATAAACATATCGATTATTCTCAGACTATTGGTGTCGGACTCAGATTTTTCTCGCTGGGGCAAATTCAATATACCGATGATCAGGGGAATCCTCTGCAAACTGTCAGGCCCAACGAATTTGAACTGGCTTTTGCCTATTCCCGAAAATTAGGGAAGGTTTTCTCCGCAGGTCTTACTGCCAAATATATCTTTTCTAACCTCGGTACAGGTGCAGTCTCAGGGGGGCAAACTATGCTGCCGGCACATGGTTTTGCTGCTGACCTTTCTTTTAGTTGCTATAAACCACTCAAAATTGCTGATAAAGATGCTATATTCAGTGCCGGACTGGTGTTTTCTAATCTTGGAACTAAAATCTCTTATACGCAATCTGCCAATCGCGATTATATCCCTGCTAATTTAGGCCTGGGCTTTGCCTTCGAATATAATTTTGACAAACATAATTCTATTGTTGTGGGGCTTGATATTAACAAATTACTTGTTCCTACTCCTATTCGTAGAAATTTGTATGATGATAATGGAGAGTTGATTCTTGATGTTAATGGGGACCCTGTCCCTAATCCCGATTATGATGCTGACGCTAATGGTATAGCCGACTATAAAGAACAATCTGTTCCGGCTTCAATTTTTAGCTCTTTTGGTGATGCGCCCGGTGGCGCAGGCGAAGAGTTCTCTGAATTAATGTGGTCTGTCGGGATCGAATATTGGTATAACAAACAATTCGCCGTCAGGTTCGGTCATTATAATGAACATAAATTTAAAGGCAACAGAAAATTCTTTACCGTTGGCTTAGGTATAAAATACAAAATTTTCAATATCAACTTCTCTTACCTTATCCCTTCTCAGGCAGGCCAAAGAAATCCGCTCGATAATACCTTGCGCTTCTCCCTCGTTTTTGATTTTGGGAAGGCTCCGGATAAAAAGAAGAAAAAATAATCAGTTTATATTTCCTTAACCTGATGCTTGATGGTTTTTTAAATTCTATTTTGCCATCAAACACAAAGAGGCTGCCTTATTAAAAGGCAGCCTCTTTGCTTTTGTATGTAATAAGTCAGGATTCTTGTCTCATCACTTCAATTTTACCATTGATTCTAATCTGTCGGGATATCGTAACTTTTATTCTTTGTCCCATTAAAAAAGGCTGCCTTCTATTCTGAAGACAGCCTCTGTAGTATTATCGTTGCTTACTATGCGTCAATAAGCATCATTTCCTCCAATAGTGCATTAAGTGTTCCACTTGGACGCATTGCTACACCCGCTTTATCATCGTCAGGGGCATAGTATCCACCCATGTCTACAGGTTTTCCTTGTGCAGCCAATAATTCAGAAGTAATCTTAGCCTCGTTGTCACTTAACTTTTTATGTAGTTTTGTGAAGTATTCTTTCAACTCTGAATCATCATTCTGGTTTTTCATACGGTTTGACCAGTAGAGGGCAAGATAATAATGTGAGCCTCTGTTGTCTATTTCATTCACCTTTCTTGAAGGTGACTTCCTGTTCTCCAGAAAATCCTCGATTGCCAATTCAAGCTCTTCTGATAAGATAGTAGCTTTCTTGTTGTTGTGAACCAAACCATAATGCTCCAGAGAACATACAATGGCCATGAATTCACCCAATGAATCCCATCTGAGATGACCTTCTTCCTCGAATTGATCTACATGCTTCGGCGCTGAACCTCCGGCACCGGTCTCAAATAAACCACCACCGTTCATTAAAGGCACTATAGATAGCATCTTGGCACTTGTCCCCAGTTCAAGAATTGGGAAAAGATCCGTGTTGAAATCTCGCAATACATTGCCCGTAACAGATATTGTGTCTTTACCGTCCTTTATACGCTCCAATGAAAAATGCATCGCTTTCTCAGGTGACATGATATGTATTTCAAGTCCCTCTGTATCTTCTTCTGCAAGATTTGCTTTGATTTTCTTTATCAACTGTGCATCATGCGCTCTGTCTTCGTCCATCCAGAAAACAATTGGAGTGGATGCTTTTCTGCACCTCGTTACCGCTAGCTTTATCCAGTTTTTAATCGGCTCATCCTTTGTTAAACACATTCTCCATATGTCTCCTTCCTCAACTTTTTGTGACATGATGATGTCTCCATTGGCATCTACAACATTTACTGTTCCTTCGTGCTCAATTTCAAAAGTTTTATCATGTGAACCGTATTCATCAGCTTTTTGTGCCATCAATCCGACATTCGGTACGGTACCCATTGTTGTAGGGTCAAATGCACCATGTTTTTTGCAGAAATCAATCACTATCTGATATATACCAGCATAGGAACTGTCCGGTATTACTGCCTTTGTATCTTGTGTCTTCCCTTCAGCATTCCACATTTGCCCCGAATTACGTATCATTGCAGGCATCGACGCATCAATGATTATGTCGGAAGGAACATGTAAACTTGTTATTCCTTCGTCAGAGTCTACCATCGCCAAATCAGGCCCTTTTGCATAGGCTGCTTTTATGTCTTCCTCTATTGCTTTTCGCTGATCTTCAGGTAATTCCTGTATTTTTTCAATCAAATCACCAAACCCATTGTCTACATCTACATCCAATGATTCAAATACGTCATTATACTTGTCAAATAATTCCTTGAAAAATATTTTTACTGTATGACCGAAAATGATAGGGTCGGAGACCTTCATCATCGTTGCCTTCATATGCAGGGAAAATAAAACGCCCTTTTCTTTTGCATCGGCTACCTGTTCTTCTAAAAAAATCAATAATGCTTTTTTACTCATTACTGTAGAATCCACTACTTCTTTATCCAGAATGGTAATTCCCTCTTTTAATATATTCTTAGTGCCGTCTTCTTTTACCAACTCTATGTTCAAAGTCGTTGCATTTTCTATCGTTACTGATTTTTCATTTGAACGAAAATCCCCCTTGCCCATTGTCGCAACATGTGTCTTCGAATCAGCTGTCCATTTACCCATCGAATGTGGATTCTTCTTCGCATATTTTTTCACTGCACGTGGTGCCCGGCGGTCAGAGTTGCCCTCGCGTAATACAGGGTTTACTGCTGATCCTTTTATTTTGTTGTAACGATTCTGTATCTCTTTTTCCTTTTCGTTGTCAGGATCATCAGGATAGTCGGGCAGGGCAAAGCCTTCTTCCTGAAGCTCTTTTATTGCTTCCTTTAATTGTGGTATCGAAGCACTGATGTTAGGAAGCTTTACAATATTTGTATCAGGTTTTAATACCAATGCCCCTAATTCCTTCAATATGTCTGAAACTTTTTGCTCTTCTGTCAAAAAATCAGGGAAGGCACCAAGTATACGGTTTACCAATGATATGTCTGCTAATTCTAAATCTATATTCGCAGATTCGGTAAAGGTCTTTAATATTGGTAAAAATGAATAGGTGGCCAATGCAGGTGCCTCATCTGTTTTGGTATAAATAATCTTTGATCTTTTTTTGTCCATGATTTCTTTAGTTTTTGACAAGCTTATAATTTTATTCCTAATCGGCCTTTTTGTTGTTGGCTGACTTTTATTGCTATTTAATTGTGCAAAGATACGGTTTTTTCGTGAAAAAACAGAATGATTCTTTGTTTAAAAAGAGTGGATAGGGCTTATCTCAGGCTGATGCCTATTGTTTGACTTCCGGTAGGCCTGAACTTAATTGAATCTTGGTCCAGATTCCGGTAATATTCCCGTTTGTGCTTCTCGAAGGTTGACGGCTTACTCCCTGCTGATTGTTCATTCCTCCCATCATCGGATTTGCTTGTTGATTCGATCCTGTTATAGGGTTGCCCGAATCGTTGAAAAGGCCTGCGTCATTGTCAGCATTTGCCTCCGGGTCGTTTACCTTTATACCTATGCTCAAAACTTCTTTGTATTTTATCTCCCTGTCAAACAGTAAATGTAAGGGTATCTTGTACTCACATATCATAGCTGAAACATGGTCAAATCCCATAGAGGTTTTTAAATCCTTCGACGCAAGGTTGCTCACCCGTATTTTTTCCTTTATATCTTCCTCCACAAATCCAAGTAATTCAAATTCCTGACAAATTGATGCATAGGCTTGGTCCAATGCTCTGCTGTCAAGTCCACTACCCTTCTTTTGTGCCTCAAAACTTATACTTTCTATTTGTTCTCCTGTTAATGCCAAAGGATAGCCTATGCCGATTTTGTCTCTCTGCTTCCCGGTAGTGTCTATAAATATCGATAATCCAAGTCCCATGATTCGACGCTGTATGTCTTTGTCGGATACACGGATGCATAAATATAAATTTTCAGCATCATTACCGGATTTGTATTGTATGTCCGTGAAGTTATTGGGTCTCAATAAAGGATGTTCCCACTCGTCAAGTAATCCGTCAACAACTATTGTACTGTCACTGCTGTACCATTTGTTTGTTACTATGTTTTTGCTGCTGCCGCAGGAACATAAAAGGGTTATTATGAAGAATACGAATGTAAATGTTCCGGTTTTGAATGTCAATTTGAATTGATTTGAAGATTGAAAGATTGTCGGATTAACGAAAAAGATTGTAATTCATTATTCCTTAATTGAGCTTCTTATCAAAGATACAACCCCTTCTCCTGATTTTATAAATTAATACTAAATAATAAATAGATTTAATTTGTTTATGCTTCTGCTTCTTTTGTCCTGCTTCTTTTGCTTTTTGTCTGATCTGTTTGGTGTCCTGAATAGTAAATTCTTCTGATGCTCAAATTCATTCCCGTAAACATAATCCTGCCAGGTATATTATAAACCATCATCTTCAATGAAACCTGATTGGTGTACTTTGTGAAGTGTTGAGAGGGCTTTGCCTAAGTAGGTGTATCTGATTGTTGAACAGTTGAACAGGAAAATAGTAGCCTTCAGAAAAGAGCAAAAAAGGCTGAATAAAGAGCAAGGTCATAAATCAATCCCTCCACAGGATTTGCGGACGATTACGTTAGCTGATAATACTATTTGTTGCTCATTTCCCTTCTTTTGTGTTCCGCCTTTTATCAGGTCAAGTAAAATATCCAGTGCCTGATCTCCTATTTCATGAATTGGCTGTGAAATAGCTGTAACGGGGGGATTGCAGAATTTGAAAACATCTATGTCGTCGTAACTCAATAAGGCTACATCTTCAGGTATCCGTAAATTCATATTGTCAAGATGCCACAGACAAGCCTTTGCTATGTTGTTGTTTGTGGCATAGAGCGCTGTTACAGGATTAGTCTTGCTCATCAGCCTGCTTAATTCTTTCCCAACCCGATTGTGCAGGTCATCAAAGGGTATTTCACATATGTTTTCTGAAGGGATACTTAAATTGTGTTTCTTTAATGTATCCTTATAGCCTTTTTCCCTGTCTCTTATTGTACTCAGGTGTGAGGGAGATATTGTCAATAGCCCTATTTCTTTGTGGCCGTTTGCTATAAGTCGTTCTACTGCCTTCATGGAACTGTTGTAATTGTCCACCACTACATAATTAGCAGAAAGTCCCGGGATGAAACGATCGATGAGCACAAAAGGGTATTCTTCTTCTATCAGTTCATTCAAAATGCTGTTCCCCTTGAATGTCGTGGCCAAGATCAAACCGTCTACCTGTCGCCCCCGTAGCATTTGTATTAATTCCTCCTCTCGTTCTATACGCTCATCCGAACTGCAGAATATTAAATGATAGCCATGTTCACTCGCCCTCGATTCAATACGCCGGGCTATCTGTGCATAAAAACTGTTTGAAATATCGGTTACTATCAGACCTATTGTGAAACTTTTTCCTGTCCTGAGTCCTCGGGCGACAGAATTGGGTTTGTAATTTAACTCCTTGGCCTTGGCTTTAACTTTTGCCTCAGTTACAGAACTGATTCCATGTATTTTACTCTGACCATTCAACACCATTGAGACTAAGGTGCTGGACACATTTAACGATTCTGCTATGTCTTTTAAGGAAACTTTTTTCTTCATATTTTCATTCGCCGTAAAGGATAAACTAATAATTTGATGAATAAGTTATTTTGTCTGGGGGCAAAAATTACTAACTGAAAAGAAAATTGGATTGATTTACAGCTTAATTTAAGACTATTACAGCCAAAATGCTAAATAATTGATAAAAAATAATGATTTATCGCTGATTATTATCATCGTCACTCTCCAGAAAATCCTTTACTTTCTCCTTCACTGCTATGTTTATCAGCTTTGAAGTCATGGTATCCTTTTCCTTTTTTTTCAATTCTTTTTTTTCTTTAGACCCATCTACTATCACATAGTATAATGATCTGAAAAATAAAAACCCGACAAAAGGGAAAAATGCAAAAAATGCCAGTAAGGTAGCTATCAACCCTTTGTAAGTCTCGTCTTTGTATTGTCTGTATATTAATTTAATAGCCTTGAATACCAGGTCACGGTTTGCAATCAGAATTATCCCGATTAATACAGGGAATAGTATCTTGAGAACCATTTTGAATATTATCAGGGCTATAACTACTACGGCTATTACACTCAATGCCGACTTCCATCTTGCCGGCTTTGCTTCCACCGCTTCTTCTTTATTAATATCATCCAATATCTTTGACATAGTTTTTCTTTAGTTTTTTCAGGTGTAAAATTAATTGACTACATTTTCTAATCCCAAGTTACAAATAATAACAAGAATCAACAATTGTAAGTTCCCTGCAATTAAAATACAACTTTTTCTGATCCCTGCTTGTCACTTTGTTATTTGGTTTTATTACTTTAGTATACATCATAATTTTTTATTGTACTAGAGAAAAATACCTTGCTCTGAATTATGTACAATGAACATCAGACTGTTAATCAAAATAAAGTTAAAGCCGTCAGCCTTGGCCTTTTGATGTTTATAATGGCTATAGCATGTTTTAGCAATATCAATTCGCCCAACTCTTTTGGTTTGCCCTTTGATAAAGCAGACTCCTTGAATAATAATTTAAACATTCCTTAAATGATTGATAATGACAACGATGATTTGCTTGAGATTTATGACGATAATAAGGGACCTGAATTTGACTTCTTTGAACAGAAAAAGGAGAATAACGAAAATTTTGTATATTTTCTGATAATGATGGGCTTTCTTCTTTGTCTGGCAATTAAATTTTTTCAAAGTTTACCCGACAATGGACCTGACGAAGATGCTATTGTCGTCAGACAAGTGGAATTGCTCAGGATTATTCAGGTTTCCAAAGATGAACAGTTGGTTCAATCCGCTGTTCAGGAATATGATTCTCTGGCCACGGTACTGCAGCAAATTGAAAATATGAAGTGACCTTATGTTTCCCTCCCCGTGAAATTGTCTTCCGGAAAAATAAGGATTCTCCCCCCGCTAAAAATAGAATCCCGGCTTATGGAAGTCTTTGTGTTTAATATCCCCGGCGATTTAATCAGTCAATAATTATTAGTTTCTTTAATTTTATATTATCTCCATTGCTGAATTGAACAAAATATACTCCGGAAGAGAATTCTTGAATGTTGATACTCTTTCGCAGTCTGACAGAGGAGGAGGTATAGGTTCTTTTCAATATTTCACGTCCGTTCAAATCGATTATTTTAATAGATAGTTCAGCTTCGGTGTTCAGGCCAATATAATCAAAGTAAAAGACGCCTGATGCAGGATTTGGGATCAGACTTAATGCTCTTTTTTCTTCCCCCTTGTATAAAACTACAATCTGAGAATATTGATAGCTCCCCTCTTTTTTAAATTGCTTTAATCTGTAATAATTCCATCCATTAAAGGGATGGTTGTCCGGTTGTTGATATTGATAAAATAATGAGCCCTGCTCCTTTGCTTCAATTATGGCGATCTCTGAAAAAATGATGCCATCAGCCGATCTTTCCAATTTAAAATAATCAACGTCATTATCCTCTTCAGTTTCCCATATTAATAGATTGTATTGCTTGTGGAGCTCTCCATAAAATCTGATAAGACCGTTATTCAATAGAGTTGGACTTGCAATTGTTGTATCGGAAAAGGCAAGGGCCAGATTTGAAAAATCAGTAAATGATGTAGTCGTGGAATCGTTTATACGAATTCCCCCGTTGATGAAATCCCAGGGTTGACCTGAAGCATCCTGCTTCAATAATGAATAATATTCCTGTGCCCAGGGTTTACTCAATGTCCAGAAATTGCTGGGACTCACTGAGGCTTCGTAACTCCCGCCGGTCAGCGCTTTGTTGTTTTGTAAATGCCAGAATCCTTCTGTCTCTACCTGTTTGATGGTGTCTATGTACCCGTTAATGGAGAAGGTGACATTAGATACTGTAGTGGGAGAGGGGCTCGTATCAAAAAACTTAACAGCTATATTGTCCGTGCCGCTCATGGCATTTGTAGTGATTACTATGGGTTCATAATAAGTGTCACCCCCTGCATTATCACTGCCTACGTAATAGGAATAAATACCAGAAGGGTTTATATCCCGGCCAAGATAACCGACTATATGCCCGCCGGTTCTTACTACGGATGTTGTCGCAGGATTGTATACATAAGAGGTGTCTGTGCCTGTATTGACATAGTTCCCAAGACCGGAGGTCAGCGTAAGGAATAATTGACTGAATATCTTAAGATTGCCGTTGTCCAGACTTTTAATACCGGTCCCGGTAAATTCCACATCATTATAATCTACATTGCCTCCTGCACCATCTCCGCTTACAATAATGTTATCTATTGAACATTCACCCCCTGCTACTCCCAAAACAGCATCATCAAAAAAGACCCGGAATCCAATATGAAAATCAGAACTCGCTCCGGCCAAAGGTACTACATTGCCAAGCTGAATGCCTCCGGATGTGAAAGTGGGGCCCGCAGTCCATGGATCTCCGGCGGCACTTTTGTATAAAACCTGTATGCTGGGTATGTCTCCGGTTATATTTACCCATTCATAATCAAATGTCAATTGAGGATTTGCTGTAGTGGAACCAAAATCAATGGATGAACTACTCAGTAATTCTGTAATTGTCCCAAAGACTCCGAATGTTTCACTTAAGGTTGCTGTCTGTACAG
>CAJQOX010000175.1 GCA_905480075.1 uncultured Aureispira sp.
TTTTTAAGACAAAAAGTTTATAAAAAAAAAAGATCAAAAAAAGTTCACACTTTGAAAATAAAGTACATTAAAGAATGTACATAAGATAAAAAGAAAAAGTTATAATTTGAATATATATCCCTGCGAAAATCTGCTTTTAATAAAAAGATGATTTTATGCATTATAAGCAGATAAGAAGAAATATCTGCGACCTGAAATTGAAACAAAGAAGTGTGTTTTTATAGATTAGATAGTAAGTTTAACTGATTCGGCGGGGGCCGGATCAGTTTTTTTATGTTCTGTTTTCACCATAATTAAATATCCCCCAATTGTGGACGCAAAATGATTTCCTCCACAACAGTATGTTTACTTAGGTTGTATATATCAAATAAAGATTGAGCAATATCTTCCGCTTTCATAAATCTTTCCACAGGCAAATCTGAGCCTTCCCAGGAGGCAGTATATGTTGCACCAGGCATAATAGCTGTAACCCGAACTCCATTTTCTTTAACCTCTTCTCTTAAGACCTTTGAAAATCCAAGCATAGCATGTTTAGAAACGGCATATGCCCCATAAGGCATGATGCTTGCGATGGAACAAATATTAAAAATATGGCCTGATTTTTTTTCGGTCATCATTGGCAATATCCCCTGAGTCATATAGTAGGTGCTGTAGAGGTTCAGGTTCATCATCATTTCAAAAGCCCCTTCATTATCCGGATTTGCCAGTTCGCATGGTATAAAAACACCAGCATTATTAACCAGGATATCAACAGAACCCCAGTCCTTCCGTATTTTAGTTGTAAAAGCCTTTACTTCTGATTTGTCAGACATATCCACAACCTCTGCTAAAACTTGTATACCATAAAGCCTTTCCAGGCTTGCTTTCATCTTGTCCAGGTCAGTTTTTGTGCGGGCACAGATAGCAATATCAAAACCATTTTTAGCCAGTAACTCAGATGTTGCCCTGCCAATTCCTTTTGTAGCCCCAGTTATTATTGCATTCATAAATAATTAATTTTTTGATTTATTACTAATGTCCACAAGGTAAAAAAAAAAGGTCATTCCATAGTGGAATGACCTTTTTACTTATTTTGTATGTAATATATAATGGCAATTTTTTTTATCTATAGGCAATTTAAAAGACTGTCAAAATATAAAATTAAATAATAGATATTAACCTGATAAATTAGAAAGGTTAATTGATTTTACCTTTATTAATTTTTTTGTCTTAATTGCAGGGCTATTTTAAAAAAGAATTTTTAAGAAATTGCATGATAGATTTCTGTTGTTTTATTTCATACTCCAAAGCAGCCTTCCTCAAAGCTTCATCTTTATTAGAATAATCGGAGTTTTTCTTTTTCTTTTTCTGTATCTGTATTGTCGATGAAAATCCATCTGAATTATTTTTCATATTGTACATTGTTTAATTTAACTGTATTTTTTATCCTTCAAAAACATATATATAATATAGTCGTAGTCAATTCCTAAATCCCCTACAATTTATGTGATTTTTAGTAAAAAAGCAAGTAGAAATAATTTAAAACAGGTTATTTAACTTTTTTTTAGTTAATCAAGGTCCACAATTCCATTTTTAATAGCATATTTAATAAGATGGGCATTGTTATCAAGGCCCAGTTTTTTGAAAATAGTTTGTTTTTGGCTTTCCACAGTTCGGGGCGAAATGAATAATTCTGCTCCCATCTCTTTGTAACTCATTCCATCACAGATAAGCCTGATAATTTGAATTTCCCTTTCAGAAAGAGTACTTGATTTGTGGACTTTTTGAGTTTCAGTTACATATCCTTTAAAAATGACGGAAAGAATACTATTTCCAAAGTAGTTTTGATTTTTTACAACCGTCTGAATTGCCTCGACGAGTTCATCCTGAGAAGAATCTTTAGGTAAAAACCCCATAGCCCCTTTTTTGACAGCTTTTCTTATACTATTTTCATCAGTTTCAGCAGAAAACATAAGAACAGGCAAGTCAGGGAATTTATTATTAAGTATGTCAAGTGCTTCAATACCTGACATCACAGGATATTGATATCCATTAAAATAACATCAGGGACCTGATGTTTAAGCCTTTCAAACATCTCAGGAGGGTTGGGGAAGTCGGAGAGAACTTTTATATTAGTTCCGATTAGCAGTGCACGGACACCATCCCTCATTATTTCATGGTCATCTACAATAAAAACGGATATTTTATCCATAGGAAGAATTTGTTAATGAAAAATTAAAAGTGATATCTTCTCCTGATTTTGAAAACAAAAATTTCTGACTAATGAAGAAAAAAACCTTAGTATAGTATTAATTTAATTACTGAATTTTTATCAGGAATTTTTGCTTGTTTTTGTGATATATAATCAATGAAAAGCAAGTACTGTTCCAAATCCATTATCTCTTCTCCATTTTGTCTAATGAAACCCTGAATTCTTGCCATTTTCAATGAGAATAATGAATCAATATGACATTGGTATTGATTAGCTTATCAATAAATTAATTCAGATTATTGCTTAAAAAGAGCATCCATATAATCTATTTTTGTTGTCCGGGAGCATAATTCGGATCAATTTCCTTCCACCGGCTGTTATATTCATTGATTTTATCAATATTCCCCAAATGACGGTAGGCCATTTCCATATTAAATAGTATAGGAACCGATTTCGGATTCATTTCAAGTGCCTGCTCAAAATAATTAATAGCTTTGTAATGAGATTCTATACCTGTCTGAGGCTGATTGTTCTGCTGAAAGAATATGCCACGCATACCATAGGCAACACCAAGCAACCTGAAGCATTCAAAATCCTTTATTGAGTATTTCAAAGAGTTTTCTATTGAAGCAATAGATTCATCCAGTCTGTTCAGACGCTGCCCCAATAACTTGCCCCTGTCGCGGTACACTACCGAAAAGTTTCTCTTGACGTCAGGATGGTCCGGCCTCAGTCTTGTAACTTCCTTGTAGGCAGCAACACCATTATTAAAATATTCCAATGCCTTTAAATAAAAAGTATTTTGTGTTGAAGGATCTGTACTGTTACTGCCTTCAGCTTCCGCAATATTTCCAAGCATTACATTGGCATTGCCTCTTAAAAGCCAGGCATTATTATAGGTAGGGTGCAACCTGGTTGCTTTCAGAGATTTTTCGAGGGCATCTATCAATAGTTCCTTTTTTTCGGTAAGGATATTTGTATGGTTGGCCTTATCCTGTAATACACCTGACACTGCATTGTTCAATTTAGCACTGTTAGGAGAATTGACAATATCGGTAGTGAAAAGGACATAATCATCCACCCAGGCAAAATTCCTTGCAAAGGTTTTAACGGAATAAAGAACACAGACTACTCCCAGAATCATAACAGGTAGTTTCATAGCGGAGTTTATGTCTTTTTTCTTTTTTGCCCTCTGTATTAATTCATAAAGACCCATTGCACACAAAGCACTGAAGCCAACAGAAGGCAAAAACATAAAACGTTCTGCCATATTACTGCCAATCGAGAAAATTAAATTCGACACAACGGAGAATGTTGCCAGATAGAAAAGAATAAAAAAGGCATAAGGGCGCTTCTTTAAGGTGCCCAGAACAATTAATATACCCAATGCAAGATGCAGGAGTATAGAAAATAATACCTGTCCCATCTGAAAGGTAGGGATTAAATCCTCTTCTCCTCTTATGTGCTTAGGATAGTAGTCATTAGTAAGAGGATGAGGGTAAATCAGTAATTTGATGTATTCAAGCCAGGTATACATCACTGTTGAAAATCGTTCTTCTCCGGAAAAGGCAACATAGCGGTTTCCTTCTATCTTCAGAAAAGGGTCGTTCATCAGTTCTGTTGCAGGGGCATTCTCCCCTCCGGCAATTGAGGAGGCTTCACCAAGAACAGATGCCCTGATGCCAAACCAGAATCCTAAAACAATTATAAGGAAGGGCAGTGTTACAGCAACAATTTTTTCAATCTTGGTTTCAGTAAAAAAATAAAGAGCTGCCGGAATAATTACCAGAAATGTTACCGCATTTTCTTTTGAGAAAATAGAAAAAACAAAGGCCAGACAGGCACCTGCATAATAGAAAAGTTCTTTTCCTGGCCGGAAGGAAGCCCTCAAGACCCAGTAAACCGCAAGTACAGACCCCATTAATACCATGATCTCATCTCTTCCTTTGATGTTGGCAACTGCTTCTGTATGAATAGGGTGTGTAGCGTACAATAAGGCCCCTGCCAAAGCAATAAAATACCCTTTCAGGTTGCTTTGTTCCCTGTGAGGATTGAACATCTGTAAAAGCATCAGATAAATGATGACACAAAGTAATCCGTAAAGCAGCAAATTGAATAAATGACTGACGAAGGGTTTTCCGGTATAATTTACATCTCCGTCCTTGTCCAGCAGAGGTTTTCCATCCTGTCCTTTTATTACTTCTCCGAATAACTGCAATTCCGCTGCAAAAGTGGCCAAAGATAAAGGTCGGTAACGCCCTCCTGCTACCAAATTACGTTTTCCTCCAAAAAATCCTGTGAAAGTGTCATCTCCAAAGATGCCTTTCCATTCCCCATCTTCTTGATAAGCAATACCCTTGAATCCTTTTTTTGTATACTCGTTCCTGAGAATAACGATAGAATCATCTACCGCATATTTATGAGATAAAGTGTTGGAATACAGAAAGCAACTCAGGAAAAATATAATCAGGATATGCAAATTGTGATTGACCCAAAAGGAGTTTGTAGCTATGTTTTCTACGGGTTTTTCAGCAACTTTTACATTCGTCTTTCGAGTTTTGGTTTTGTTGCTGATCTCCTCTTTAGTTATTTTCTTTTTATTTGATTTTTTCTTCTTACTCATAGTATTCTTGTTAGAATCCCCAAAATAGCATTCTTTTTTTAATACAGTAAATTTTGAATCCTGAAAATGTCAGCCTACCGTGAAAGTTGGGATAAATATTTTCCGGGTTTTTAAATTTCCAGGATTTTATTCTTCTATTACCTTAACAACCATTCTTATGTCTTCAACCGGTCTGTCGGGTAATTGAGGATTTATACTCCTGTATGTTTTTACAGCAACAATTTTGTTTAATATATGCATGCCTTCAACTATTTGACCGAAAACAGTATGCTTTCCATCCAGCTGAGGAGAACCACCATACATCTCATAAAGATGAATTTGTTGAGGAGTGTAATCCATCATGTTTTTTATAGAGGCTTCCCTTAGTTGAATTGCCTTTAACGGATTTCCGTGGATAATCATAAACTGTGAGCTGTTAGATGATTTGTCGGGAAAAAGACCAGTTCCCTGATGATAGCCACAGATTGCACCCTGTCTCATGATAAACTTTGATGTGATTTCACTTTCTATGCGTTTATCAGCTCCCCCCATTCCAAGTAACTGACTGGGTTCTACTGAACCCCTTGTGTCGGGGTCGCCTCCTTGAATCATAAAGTTGGGTTGTACTCTGTGAAATAAGAGGCTGTCGTAAAAACCTTCTTTGGCCAGTTTCAAAAAATTGTCTCTGTGTTTTGGCGTTTCATTGAATAATTCAATAATCATTTCGCCGTATTGAGTGTTAACCGATACCTTTTGTCTTGGTAATTTAGCAACTCTTTCTTTTTCCGTATCCTTTTGAGTATCTGTGTTTTTGTTATCTGAATTGCAAGCAATAAGCAGAGAGAAAAAAGGGATTATCAGGAAATATTTATTTTTCATCTTCAGGAGTTCTTAACGTTTTTGATGTATTCTGTTATTTTTCTTCTGAGCAATAATTCCTGATTAGCACGTCCGGAAGGAGGAATAGCTATTTGTTTCCAATGTGGCCAGCCATCTGCATCATATCCCTGCAATTCAAAGTAAGCATCATAACTAAGCAAGCGGCAAACAGCAATGTGCATCAGGTCCTGACGTTCTTCCTTGCTGAATTCTTCCTTTATCTGGCCCAGTTCCTGCAATCCTATGGCAAAAAGAATCCCTTGCATGTCAGGCAACTTATTGAGCATCAGCATTTCTTTTATTTCAAACTGAGTTTGAAGCCATTCTGCATCCCCTGACTGACTATCATCATATAAATCATCTTTAAGGATGTCTATACCTTCAAATTTATCCATTTTTATATTTGCTTTCTTTCGGTTCTTAAAAAATAAATATTCTGAGCAGTAATTTTAATAATACTACTCTTGCCTGTTGTTGTAAATAATAACGTAAATATATACTAAGATATGTCTATGTCTTCAGATTTTGTGTATCATCAGCACTTTTTTTATTATCTTTGCCCTGCAATTTAATCAAATAATCCGGTATATCTTACTTCATGAATTCAGAGCAATTATTTGAACAGTATATTACAGATTCAAGAACAAAAAAAATTGTTTCTGCCTTAAAGAAAAAAGAACGGCCCTCTGTTCAGCTTAAAGGGTTGATAGGGGCACAGACAGCCTTTGTAATCTCTTCTGCTAATCAGCTGATCAAACACCCTTTTTTGGTGGTCGCAGCCGACAAGGAAGAAGCTGCATTTTTGCAGAATGATATTTCTGCAATCTTACCCGATAATAAAGAAGCACTCTTTTTTCCGGATTCTTACCGACGGCCGACAGGTTTTGATAAGCTGGACAGGACCAACGTTTTACAACGAACAGAAACGGTAAGCAAATTGGTAGCTCATCCCAATGCTTGTCCTGTTATTGTTACTTATCCGGAAGCTTTGTTTGAAAAAGTTGTGGCGCCTTCAAATCTTAAAAAAGCGGCCATTGAAGTGAAAGTAGGAACTGAACTGGATGTCCCTTTTTTAGTGGAAATTTTAGTGGAATACGGTTTTGTCAGAGTGGATTTTGTCTATGAACCCGGACAGTTTTCAGTCAGAGGGGGCATTATTGATATTTATTCTTATGGAAATGAACATCCGTACAGAGTTGATTTGTTCGACATTCATGTGGAGTCTATTCGTACTTTTGACCCCACGTCACAGTTGTCTGCCAAAAGAATAAACTTTGTGACAATTATTCCTAATGTGAATACACAATTTGATGCATCGAATAAAGTATCAATCCTTGAAGTTTTACCTGAGAAAACAGCAGTTTGGGTATCAGATATGCAGGTTCTTCTCGATAAATTGCAGGATTGTTTTGAGAAATCTGGAAAAATTAAGAACAATGTCAGTGAACTGGCAAATAAAGACCGTGAAGAAGAAATAAACCTGCTCAACGAATCTGCATATTTATATCCACGCGAAGTAATTGCTGCCATGGAACCTCTGTCTGTTTTGGAAATGAGTAACCATGCCATGTTGGATCCTTCAGTGATTGTTAATTACAAAAGCAGCCCTCAGCCGAGCTTCAATAAGAATTTCAAATTCCTGATTCAAAATCTTGCAGAAAACAGCAAACGCAATATTACGAATCACATCTTTGCTGAAAACCCAAAACAAATCGAACGTTTTTACAGTATTTTTGAAGACCTCGATGTGGTCCTTCAGTGGCATGCAATTCCAAAGGCTATTCACGAAGGATTTGTTGATAATAAGCTGAAAATTGCTGCTTATACAGATCATCAGATCTTTGAACGATATCACAAATCGCGACTCAGACAGGGCTTTGATAAGAATACAGCACTTAAAATAAAGGCCTTGAGTGAACTGAAGCCCGGTGATTATGTCACACACATCGATCATGGAGTAGGAAGATACGGGGGACTCGAAAAAATCGATATGCAGGGAAAACAACAGGAGGCCGTTAAATTGGTCTACAAAGATAATGATATTCTCTATGTCGGTATTCAGTCTTTGCATAAAATATCTAAATTTACAGGAAAGGAAGGTACAGCACCAAAAATTCACAAACTGGGTTCTAATGCCTGGGTCAATACCAAGAAGAAAGCCAAGAAAAAAATTAAGGAACTGGCCTTCGACCTCATTAAATTATATGCTAAAAGAAAGGCAACTCCAGGTATTCAGTTTCCTCCCGATTGTTATCTTCAAAATGAACTCGAGGCTTCCTTCTTATACGAAGATACCCCCGATCAGGCAAAGGCTGCTCAGGATGTAAAGGAAGATATGATGAAACCTTATCCAATGGACAGACTTGTTTGCGGAGATGTTGGATTTGGTAAAACTGAAGTTGCTATACGAGGGGCGTTCAAAGCTGTTGTTGCCGGAAAACAGGTGGCCATTCTCGTTCCTACAACGATTCTTGCACTGCAACATGCTCAGACTTTCAGGGAACGTCTCAAAAAATTTGATATCAAGGTCGAATATATCAACCGGTTCAGAACAGCAAGAGAAAAAACAGCAATTTATAAAGCCCTTGAAGCTGGTGAAATAGATTTGCTTATAGGGACTCATGCTATATTGAATAAAAAGGTTAAATTTAAAGACCTGGGATTGCTTGTGGTTGATGAAGAACAAAAATTTGGTGTGGGGTCCAAAGAAAAATTACGTAATATGAGGGTCAATGTAGATACCCTGACACTTACTGCAACTCCTATTCCTAGAACCTTGCAATTTTCTCTTTTATCTGCCAGAGATATGTCAGTTATTAATACCCCGCCCCCCAATCGCCAACCTATTGAAACTGAACTCAGAGTCTTTAACGGAGAAATGATTAAAGAGGCCATTGAAAAAGAAGTGACGCGGGGAGGGCAGGTGTTTTTGGTGCACAACCGTGTAAAAAGTCTGGCCGATATGGCTTCTATGGTTAAGCAGTTGTGCCCGAATGTTGATATCGCTATGGCCCACGGGCAAATGGATGCCACTGCACTGGAGCAAACTTTAATGGATTTTATTAAAGGGTATTATGAGGTGCTAGTCTGTACAAATATCATTGAAACAGGCCTCGATATCGCCAATGCCAATACTATTATTATTAATAATGCCCACCATTTTGGACTTAGTGATTTACATCAGTTGCGTGGAAGGGTAGGACGGTCCAACAAAAAAGCCTTTTGTTATTTATTGGCACCTCCGCTTTCAACATTGACTTCTGATGCCAGAAAACGACTCAGGACTGTAGAACAATTCTCAGAACTAGGCAGTGGTTTTAATATTGCTATGAGGGACCTCGACATCCGGGGGGCAGGTAATTTGCTTGGTGGGGAACAAAGTGGCTTTGTGATGAATATGGGGTATGAAACCTATCAGAAAATTCTTAATGAATCTATTCAGGAACTCAAGGAAACGGATTATAAAGATTTGTTTAAAGAGGAGATTGAAAAGAAAAGAGAATTTGTTAAAGATGTGAATGTCGAATCTGACCTCGACCTCATGATTCCCGACGAATATGTCAGTAGTATCAAAGAAAGGCTTGCCTTGTATCAACAACTCAATAAGGTGAAAAACGAAGAAGATATCAGCAAATTTGATGCTATGATGAAAGATCGTTTCGGCGAGTTGCCCAAGGCTGTAAATAACCTGTTTGAAGCCATTAGAATACGTTGGCTTGCTAAAGGGCTTGGTTTCGAAAGGATTATTCTTAAAAATAGAAAATTGCGATGCTATTTTATCGGCAATCAGCAGTCTGCTTTTTTTGACTCGGACTTTTTTAAACTTCTGATAAATCAGATTCAAAAAACCTGTGACCATCGTTTTTATCTCAAAGAGTCTTCCAAGTACCTGATGCTGGTCTGTGAGAATGTAAAAAGCTTAGCACAGGTCAATGAAATTCTATCTGACCTTGACAAAAAGGCTGTAAGTACATTGGACGAGGAGTAAACTCTTTCTTTGTATAAATAAAAAAAGCGTTTTAGATTTTGTCTAAAACGCTTTGTGGCCTCTGGCAGACTCGAACTGCCGACACACGGATTTTCAGTCCGATGCTCTACCAACTGAGCTAAGAAGCCAGCCACTTCCCTTCGAAAGCGACACAAAGATAAGACAACTGACATTAGTTATCCAAATATTTTTAAAAAAAAATAATAATTATTTTTTTTGAATGGCAATTATCTCTGTTTTATCAGGATATCTAAGATATAAACGCTCCTGTCCTATACATACTTGTACTAATTTATCCTCTATTACAGGCAATTTAATTTCTTTTGTCTGAAAGGAAAGTAAATGATAGGTTATAAAAGACTTGTCTCTTACATAAAAAACCTGACCTTCATACATCTGAAAATAGTCAAGATGTCGAATGTCGATGGTCTTGATATAGTTGCCGAAAACATCAAAAACCAATATGCCTGTTTCAGGAGCGTTTAGATATACTCTTGTGTCAAATTCCATCATTCGCTCAGGAATCAAGTCTTCAGATAAAAGCAAGTTTAAATCTGCACTTTCCAATAGTACCTCGTTTTGATTGCTGATCTTTTTTAAAGTGTAACTGTCGTTATCAAACAGCCATATATTATTGTCTGATGCAGTGGCTATTGCCTGAACCTGAGATATTTCCAGTTCTGATAAATCATGTCTGTTTATCTCACTTAAAGTGCGGTCCAGAAAAATTACCATCCCATAGTCCTGATAGAATACCAATATGCGGAAAGGGTTGCTGATGTCTATACAGCTGATTTCTCCAAGAGCGTTTTCATTGAATTGAAAAAGAAGTTGACCATCAGGGGTGTACTTTTCTAAAGTGTGGT
>CAJQOX010000176.1 GCA_905480075.1 uncultured Aureispira sp.
AAAATCAATAGAAAAAAATCTACAATCACCAGTCAGAAATTGATTGAACTAGTAGAAGGATGTGCAAAAAATTACAGATTTAACAAATCTCCAGGTTCACCAGAAATGTGCGATGACATAATTGTCTCACTTAAATTAAACTAACAACTGAACAATAAAGCAAAAAAAGCATCTGTCTTAATCCGACAGATGCTTTTTTTATGTCCAAAAACAAATACAAAGCCTCTTTTTGAGATAATAAGTTGTATATTTAATAAATATTAGCTGCATTTACTATAATTTGAATTGTAAATAAACGATAAAAAATATTCTTTAAACATTGGCCTTACAATCTGGTTTGGTGCTTTTTTTGATTTGATTAACTAAAAATCAGAATGCCATATTTATTAAACCTTAGTTTCTGATTATTCACTATGGATACGAAAAAATCAAAAGGATTTGACATACTTTTTTATTTTGTAATCACCTATGTAATGGTTGCCGGAGGATGGTGGTCCTATCTTCTTTATATCAAAAACGAGGACGCCTTGTCAGCAAAAAAAGAAGTACTGTGGTTCAGCATGAAAGAAAGGGGCCTTCAAAATGAACAAAACTATCTGGAATCTGTTGAATATACAAGATTAGAAGAGGAATACAGCAGACAAAAATGGATGATTTTTAGTGAATCGGCTGTATTATTGATCCTTACTGTATTAGGAATCTGGCGAATAGCAAAAAGCCGGCAAAAAGAATTGGAGGTGGCTAATCAACAACGAAATTTCCTCTTGTCGATAACACATGAATTGAAATCACCGATTGCTGCTATTCAATTAACTCTTGACACCTTTAAAAGAAGAAAACTGACTGAAGAACAAAGTGAATTATTGATAACAAACGCCCTTTCTGACACGGGCAGATTAAATAAATTGGTTGAAGACCTTTTATTGGCAGCAAGAGTGGATGGTGGCTATCAATATGCCTTTGACAAATTAGACTTGGTAGAACTCGTAAAAAACTGTATTAAAATAGTCGCTGCTAAGTATGATGGGCAAATTCAATTCGATCATAAAATTGATTTTGCAGAGATACAGAATGGGGACAAAATCATGTTGACCTCCGTTGTCATTAATATTATAGAGAATGCCATCAAATACGCCACACAAAGCACTGAAATTTTAGTACAACTACGTGCTGCCAAAAACAATCAGTACTGTCTTGAAGTTGCTGACTTCGGAAAGGGAATTCCTAAGTCTGAACATGAAAACATTTTCAAAAAGTTTTACAGGATAGGAAATGAGGACACGAGACAAACTAAAGGAACAGGACTGGGATTGCACATTGTCAAACAAGTAATTTTGGCCCACAAAGGCAATATTAATGTGAGGGCAAATGAACCTACAGGAAGTGTTTTCAGTATCCTTTTACCTGATCATTGAATTTAACTATCTATTTTAACTGTATATTATTATTTATTAACCTGAAAATTACTCCCCGGATTTCTCAAATGAAAAATTTAAACTATGGCTATCAGAATATTTTTAGTTGAAGATGAGAAAAGTATTAGAGATGCATTAAAACTTAACCTGGAAATTGAAGGTTATGAAGTGGTATCAACAGGCGAAGGAAAAAAAGTACTCAAAATGTTCAAGGAACAACATTTTGATATTGTATTACTTGATATTATGCTTCCCGAAGTCAGCGGACTGGAACTTTGCGAACAAATCCGGTTGATCGACATGGATGTTCCAATTGTTTTTCTGACTGCAAAAGATGCTGCAAGTGATAAAATCACCGGTCTGAAAAAAGGCGCTGATGACTATATCACGAAACCCTTTAATCTGGAAGAGTTACTCCTGAGAATACAGATTTTACTTAAACGCAGTCAAAGTCAGACTTCAAACTCTATAGAAAGCTTTGAATTTGGCGAAAACTCTGCAAATTTCAAAACTTATGAGGCAAAGGGAAATAAAGGCGATTTTAAATTGACAAAAAAGGAAGCTATGCTACTCAAATTGTTGATAGAAAGAAGAGGGGAAGTTGTCTCGAGGCAACAGATTCTTCAGTCAGTATGGGGCTATGACGTCTACCCTTCTACCCGGACAATAGATAATTTTATACTTTCTTTCCGAAAATATTTTGAAGAAAATCCCAAGGTGCCTAATTTCTTTCATTCTGTCAGAGGTGTAGGCTATAAATTTGTTATGGAGGCCAATTAAATTAATTTCATTTCAGAGTATATTTAAAATGAGTTTATATTTTTTATGATATAAACTCATTTTTTTGTTATATAATATTAAATTGAGGTAATTTAATATTTGGAAATCAGAACATAGAATATATGAAAATCTGGAAACAGGAATTTACCCTTGAAGGGCTCGACAATATGTCTGCTAACACCCTTGTAGATACTTTTGATATCAAATTCACAGAATTCGGCGATGATTATCTGATCGCTGAAATGCCTGTCACCCACAAAAATGTACAACCTATGCGTATTTTGCATGGCGGCGCTTCGGTTGCTTTGGCTGAAACAGTAGGAAGTATAGCATCCGTATTATGCCTGAAAGATCCTGTATCCTTTCATCCTGTAGGCTTGGATATTAATGCCAATCATCTTAGGTCAGTCAGAGAAGGCGGTAGAGTTGCTGCTAAGGTCACTCCCATACACATTGGAAAAAAAACTCATGTATGGCATATAGACATAAGAGATGAAAATGATAAATTGATCTGTGTCAGCCGGTTGACGATTATAATTTTAAAAACGAGGCATTAGATTTTTTTAATCGCTTCGCTTTTGGATATTTGATTCCTTTCTGTCTTTTATCATTTCATCCAAAAATCAATAAACCGCCTATTAACTTAGACTAATTCTTAATAAAGCAGAAACTAGCATAACATCTGCAATAAACTTTGATATTTTAGAAGTTTTTCTCAAATTGGTTAGTCTAAAAAAACAAAAAATCTATCATTAAACAAAAAAAATAAAATCAGGAATGTCTGTACTCATCAAAAACGGTCGCATAGTTACAGCGGCAGAAGATTATATAGCGGATATATATATTGAAGGCGAACAAATTGCAGCAATTGGCCAAAATCTTGATTATAAAGCAGATAAAGAAATAGATGCTAGTGGAAAATTGGTTTTTCCCGGTGGTATTGACCCGCATGTACATCTTGACATGCCCTTTATGGGCACCTTCTCATCCGACAACTACTCTACCGGTACTTTGGCTGCACTTCATGGCGGCACTACATCTGTAATAGATTTTATCCTGCAGACACAGGGAAAATCCTTACGAAATGCATTGGAAACCTGGCGTGGACGTTCAGACGGCAATGCCTTTGGTGACTATTCCTTTCACATGGCCGTTACCGATTTCAATGAGGATACAAAGAAGGAAATTAAAGAGATGGTAGCAGAAGGCATCACTTCTTTCAAGACCTTTATGGCCTATAAGGGTGCCCTGATGATTGACGATGGTCAGATGGTGGATTTGATGCAGGAGGTCAAAAAACAGGGCGGAATGGTCACTGTACATGCCACGAACGGAGATATGATAGACAAACTGATCGCAAAACATAAATCAGAAGGCAAATTATCGCCATTATATCATTACCTGTCTCAGCCCGAGGTTACAGAAGCAGAAGCATCCGGACGATTTGCAGATATGGCACATTATACAGGAGTTACTGCCTATATTGTTCATATGACCTGTGAGGGAGCATTGAATGCAATACGTCGGGCAACGGTGCGCAATCAACAGGTTTTTGTTGAAACCTGCATACAGTACATGACTATTGATGCTTCACTATACGAAAAAGATTTTGAGGGGGCAAAATGGGTGATGAGTCCGCCACTAAGACAGCCCAAGGATCAGGATGCTTTATGGGCCGGCATCAATCAGGGATTAGTTCAGGTAGTTGCCACCGACCACTGCCCTTTCAAATGGGAACAAAAGCTGATGGGCAAGGACGACTTTTCTAAGATACCTAATGGTCACCCTGCTATAGAACACCGTGTAGAGTTGCTTTTCTCGGAAGGCGTCAACAAGGGAAAGATTACCTTGAACAAATTTGTAGAACTGACTTCTACCAATGCATCCAAGTTATTTGGCATGTATCCTAAAAAAGGATGTATAGCTATCGGTTCTGATGCAGACCTTGTAGTATTTGATCCGAATAAGGAACATACTATCTCAAAAGATACTCATCATATGAATGTAGATTATTCTGCCTATGAAGGCTGGAAATTAAAAGGAAAAAGTGAAATTGTGTTATTGAGAGGTCAGATAGCAGTAGAAAACGGAGAGACAAAGATCGAGAAAGGTTACGGACAGTTCGTAAAAAGAAATAAAGTAAAAGGTATTATATAATAATCAAAAGCGGTCAGGAATTATCGGGATGATAAAGATATTGATGAACCGCTATTCCTATAACATTCAAATTAAAACAAATAAAAATGCCAAGAATAGTAAAATCAGGGCTTATACAAATGAGTCTTCCCATGACAGAAGGAGAAGGAAGTATTGATGAGATAATCAATGCAATGGTAGAAAAACACATACCTTATATAGAAAAAGCAGGAGAAGCAGGAGTGCAGATTCTCTGTTTACAGGAAATTTTTAACACTCCCTATTTTTGTCCCGGTCAGGACAGAGATTGGTACGCATCGGCAGAACCTGTGCCGGGTCCTACCACCGATCTGATGGCAAAATATGCAAAAAAATACGACATGGTCATTGTGGTACCTATCTACGAAAAAGATCAGCCCGGTGTCTTGTATAATACGGCTGCTGTAATTGATGCTGATGGTACTTATCTTGGCAAATACAGAAAAAACCATATCCCACATACTACCGGTTTCTGGGAAAAGTTCTTTTTCAAACCCGGTAATTTAGGCTATCCTGTATTTCAGACAAAATATGCCAAGGTAGGCGTTTACATTTGCTACGACCGTCATTTTCCTGACGGCGCCCGTTGTCTTGGATTGAATGGTGCGGAGATAGTATACAACCCTTCTGCTACTGTAGCAGGATTGTCACAATATCTGTGGAAACTCGAGCAACCTGCACATGCAGCTGCCAATGGATATTTCATGGGATGCATCAACCGTGTAGGAGAAGAAAAACCCTGGGATTTGGGTCGTTTCTACGGCACCTCCTATTTTGTTGATCCACGCGGACAAATTTTCGCAGAAGCTTCGGAGTATGATGATGAATTGCTGATCGCCGATTTTGATCTTGATATGATTGAGGAAGTTCGTTCCACCTGGCAATTTTACAGAGACAGACGTCCCGAAACCTATGAGAAACTTACTGAACTATAATTATTATGAAAGTCTTATTTCTTTTTGCTTTTCTGTTTTTTGCCAGCATTACAATCGGGCAAAACCGTCATTATAGTAATCTAAATCTTCATGGCAAAGTTCAACTGGTCAAACAAATCAGTTATGATGCCATTAAAAAGAATAAAGTTACTAAAGGGAATCGAACTTCTGAAACGAGAATGTTTTTCAATTCGAGTGGTTTCAAAACAAGTGAGAACTGGTTTGGGCCTTCTGATAATGTGACTTATAAATTCTCCTATGAATTTAATGCTGAAAATCAGAATACCAAATACTCGCATGAAAGTACTTCTTCCAAGGGCTATACATTGTATTCTTATGACTCGGATGGAAATATTTCTGAAAGAGTAACTTATGATGCCAGTGATATAGTAGAGGAAAAAGAAGTCATGACATATAATAAGAATAAGAATGTTATCTTACTCAAAAAATACGATGCTGATTCAAAACTTATAAGAGAAATTACTTATAAATACAAATATGACGATCGTCAAAACATGCTTGAAAATCAAACTTTTTACGATGGTTCTCTTGATCAAATCACAAGGTATGAATACAACGAGAACAACTTAAAAACCAAGCAGGCTTTTTATAACGGGAATGACAAATTGAAATGGCAAGAATTCTTTAAGTACGACAAAAACAAAAATATGGTTGAGTGGATTTATGATTCAAAATCTAAAACCGTTCGGACTTATGAATACACTTACGATAAGAATAATAACTGGACCAAAAAAATTGATTATCGTAATGATGAACCTGAATATGTAACGGAGCAAATACTCTCATTTTATTAAGATATAATTTATGGCAGAATATAAAATACCCACAACGGTAGAAGAGGTGGCTGAAAATTTTGATCAGCTACACCCTACAATGACGGCAAATATGGCCTATTACGAAAGTTCTAGGTGCCTCTTTTGTTATGATGCGCCTTGTATACAGGCCTGTCCAACAAGCATAGACATACCTTTGTTTATCAAACAAATCAACTCAGGGAATATAGACGGGGCCTCAAAGACAATCTACGATGCCAATTACTTTGGTAATATTTGTGGAAAAGTTTGTCCTACGAAAGTATTGTGCGAGGGAGCCTGTGTATACAATGAACAGGATGTACAACCAATAGATATAGGAAGTCTGCAGGCCTTTGCTACACATCATACTATGAATAAGGGAAAACAATTATATAGTCTTGCGGAAGATAATGGCAAAAAAGTAGCTGTAATAGGTGCCGGACCTGCCGGAATCAGTGCTGCCTGTGAACTGAGATTACATGGCTGTACTGTCGACATCTATGAAAGCAAGGCGCAACCTTCCGGACTTGCCCTTTACGGAGTAGCCCCTTATAAGATCACGAACGAGGAAATTATTGCTGAGATGGAATATCTTCAGAATCAGTTTGGCTATACTGTTCATTATAATCATCCTATCAGCACAAAGGAACAACTCAATAAACTCGAAGCAGATTACGACGCTGTATTTTTGGGCATCGGAATGGGAGGAACCCGGGATATGGGACTGAAAGGACAGGACCTGGAAAACTGTATTGGTGCTACAGAATTTATAGAAGAATTCAAGTTAGAGCCGCTTGACACCTTTGTGGGTAAAACCGTAATAGTGGTCGGAGGAGGAAATACCGCTATGGATGCCGCTTCAGAAGCATCAAGAATGGGGGCAAAGGTACATTTGGTCTACCGCAGGGATAAAAAAGGGATGGGTGCCTATCCTTTTGAATACGATCTGGCAAAAAATGCCGGTACTCAAGGGCTTTTCAATTGTAATCCTGTAGAAATAAAAGGAAACAGTAAAGTGGAAGGCATTAAATTGATACGTACAGAAGTAAATAACGGACGTGTCTCTACAATAGATGGGAGCGAATTTGATATGGATTGCGACATGGTAATTATGGCGACAGGTCAGGCAAAAATGCCCGAATTTTTATCCTTGATTGACGGATTGGACCTGGACAGCAAAAACAGGATCGTCTGCAATGATTCTTATCAGACTACGAATCCTAAGTATTATGCTTCCGGTGATGCCGTGAACGGAGGTGCTGAGGTGGTGAACGCAGCTGGTGAGGCAAAGATAGCTGCT
>CAJQOX010000177.1 GCA_905480075.1 uncultured Aureispira sp.
AATCCTTTTGTTAGTCATAAGTTATAAGTCATAAGTCATAAGTAAAATTTGCTTTGCAAATTTTTCACTTACTACTTACTACATACTACTTACTACTTATGACTTACTACTATAAAAAGGTGGTAATGAGTATAACTATAGTTAAGGTCGTTAGAAGGAAGTTATACATAGTCCACTATAAGGTAAAACATAAATTAACAAAATTGATTCTAAATCCGGAAACTAAAAAGACTATTTGGATGATTTACGAGATCAGATTGCTGAAGGAAGTCTTTTATAAGCCGGCAATATTATGGCGGTATGGGCTTCCTGTCCCGGACCTTGTCCGTGAACAGGAAGCGTGCCTCTGAGAGGTTTTACGAACCGCAATACAGTGGAAAACCACTTAAATCAATTCTGTTAAAATCTGTTCAATATCTGTTGCATTATAAGTACAGTCATTTAATCCGAAGGTAATCTCTGCATTTTCTTTGAACTCTGTCAAACTGGCATTTCTGGCAACAATATGTTCAAAAGCCAGGTCACCGATAACAGGACGGGTCTTAATAAAATCTGCCAATTGTTCGCAGATAACAGAAACATCATTTCGGGAACCTTCCACATTATTATGGAAGTTAATCCCTGAAACATAGAGATCTGAAGAGATAATTTCAGCATTTTCGACATCAACGATCAGCGGGATGGCATAGCCTCCTACCCCATTGAGGTCAAACTTATTGGCCACTGTTTTGATATCAAAAGTTTTGATATCGGAAGTAGCCTTATCTCTCAACATCCACCCTGCATGACAGTCCATATCGCGGAAATGATTACCACAGTACTTGTTGACCTGAACAGCAAGGTATTTCACTTTTTTGTCCAGTTTACCAAGCGTGATATCCATAAATTCTGCCGCTCCTAAGGGAGCAGACTGAATATCACCGGAATAAGTAATACCATCGGCCCCGATATTGGTATAGGATACATGGCCGATATAATCGAAACCTTTACCGAACTGAATAACAGAAAGGTCGAGGTCTGTTCTTTTATCCCCTTGTTTCCAGTAGATAAACAAACGCAGTACTTTGGAAAAATCCACCTTGATACGCGTCCCTTTACCCACCGTAATAATACCGTCAGAAGCCTTTCTCTGCTGCAGCGGAACCGTGTACTTCATCAGCTGCGGGTCCACCCAGGCAGTTTTGTCTGTCCAGGAATCCTTTTCAGCCAAAGCCTTTCTGATCGCCTTCTGAATGATGATGACCACCTTATCCACCTGCGCTTCGGAAAGTGCCGCGAAAGCGTTGTTGGGCAAAACCTTCATCTTACCCTTTTTGTTGATAATAGTTCTGTACTCCTTTTCATTAATAGTAGAGAAGTACGCTTTGAGTACCAACAGGTTCTTCAACGCTACTTTGGCAATATTCTTTTCGAAGGAAACCAATACCTTATCCAATTCCTCAGGGAAGCGTCTTAGTACCTCGTGCAGTTTTCTTGCATAGATACCCGGTTTTGTTTCCAGGTGTTTCAACAAATCATCCACTTCTTTGAAGGCCAGCAACTTTTCAGTCTTTGAGTTATACGTTTCGATCTTGCCGTTACGCAGCGCATCAAAAACCTTAGCAGTACGCGGAAATTGTTTCGCATACTCAGAAGGGTGAAGATAACGCCCGATTTCCAGCCAAAGACCCTTATATTTTTTCAGATCTTCAGAAAGGCTTCCGGATTTTTCGAGAATTGCCATAATTGTTCTACGTGCCTTTCTTGACATTTTCGGGAACCTGATCTTTGTAGACAGGCTCACATCAGAATCGGTCAGTGCAGCGAACAAACGCAGGACATCGGTAGCCGTTTTTGCCATTTCAGAGACAATCTCCAATTCCCCTTTATTCCATAAATACTTCAGGAGCAAAGACTTTGTTTCCTTGAAGACGATCAGGTCAGCATCGAACTCAGCAGCACCGAAGAAGTCGAGTAAACGAAACAGGTCAGCATGCAACTCTTCTTTAATGGAAGATTTTGCATAAAGCAGACGCGCAAGATAATCTTTGAGTTCCTGTGCCAGGTCTTCCTCGTGAACAATTCTCAGGTCCATCCATTCCACATGCGTATCCCCTTTTTTCTGAGCATTTTCCTTCACTGCCAGTTCAAAGAGTTCTTTGGACTGCATCTGAGAGATAGGGTCTGCTCCGAATTCGTAGACATTGAACAACCATTTCGGCACTTTCACACCATTGTCCAGTTCCATAACATCCGGAAAAAGGTTCAGAATATTCCCGATATACCCCATGACTCTTTTCAGAAAATAAGTATTGTCATCAGGAATATCTTCAGGGAATTTTTTGAACAGCGGCACGTATTTCACATTCCCTCCACGTTTTTTGGCCAAAGTATTCAACAAATGTTTATAATCCATCAAAAATCCCGCAGAAACTATCTTAAGCATCTCCGGATTGCTTACTCTGTAACCGAGCTGAGCCAACTCAGCCAGGAACGTAATCTGTTGTTCTTTGGTCAAGCCATCGCCTTTAGCGATACCTAAAATGTTTAATCTGTTTAATGCGATAGTTTTCATGGTAATAAATTCAAATTTTAAAAATAAACAAATAAAAAGAGGCTGAGGAGGGATTTGAACCCCCATAACACTGACTTGCAATCAGGCACCTTAACATTCGGACACTCAGCCGGTAATATAGTACGGATTGATTAATACAAAAACGGAAAGAAAAGTTCATTAATTAATCATAAAATTAAAAAATCCGGTTTTAATCTTTTCGTCAACCTTCAATAGTACAAAGATGAAACAAAAGTGCGCAATCTTTTTGCGTAGTAAAAAGTATTTATTATTTTAACAAAAAACGGGAAAAAGAAACAGCCATAAACAACTAACAATCATAAGATTAAATTATAAAATTATAAAATTAAAAGATTAATAAAAGAATTAGAAACTAATGCCGGTCAACAGAAATGCTTTAATCAGATACAAAACTATTGATAAATGTCTTCAGAACCGTTACAGGAAATGGACGCTCGAAGACCTGATAGATGCCTGTTCGGATGCCTTGTATGAATACGAAGGGATAGACAAGGGAGTGAGTAAGCGAACGGTGCAAGGCGATATACAGATTATGCGCAGTAATAAACTGGGGTATAATGCGCCGATAACAGTAGAAGAAAAGAAATACTATACCTATGAAGATGCACATTACAGCATAACGAATATTCCACTCACCGATCAGGACCTTGGCATGTTGACAGATGCCGTTCAGTTCATGAAGCAGTTCAGGGGCTTTTCTCATTTCAGGGAACTCGAAGGGATGGTACAAAAGCTGGAGGACCATATTTATTCGCAAAAAACAAAAAATAAACCGGTAATTGATTTTGAGAAGAATGACAATTTGAAAGGACTGAAATTTCTGGACAAACTGTATAAATCCATCATAAAAAAAGAAGCGTTAAACATTGAATACAAATCATTTAAGGCTAGAGAATCAAACAATTTCGACTTTCATCCCTACCTGTTGAAAGAATACCGTAACCGATGGTTTCTGATCGGAAAGAAAGAAGACTCAAAAGGAATAATGAACCTGGCTTTGGATCGTATAATATCAGTGAAAGAAAGTAAATTAATGTATGAGGAAGAGGATGACTTTGACCCCTCTCTTTATTACAGGGACACGATAGGCGTTTCTGTAAGTTCTTCACAGGCTATAGAGAAGATAGTTTTACACCTAAATAAAAAACATGCTCCTTATGTAATTACAAAACCCCTGCATTGGTCTCAGGAAGTAATTGAAGAAGACTATTACGGCATCACAATTTCTTTGATGGTTCAGCATAATTTTGAGTTGGAGAAGGAGCTCCTTGGCTTTGGGGAGGGACTAAAAGTAATTGCGCCTTTAAGACTAAGGAGAAAGATAAAAGAGCGACATGAATCAGCGACCGAATTATATCATCATGACCTCAATACAAAAGGACTGAATGTCACCTCTAAAAAAATAAAACACAAGGGCTTCGCCCTGCTGAACAGAATATTTACTCAGCGTGAAATTAAAAAGATCCTGCAGGTTTTGAAAAGACATTTCGGGGAAGATAAAGCGACCGATATAAGTGAAGGTCTGTTTGAAAAGATAAAACCTATGCGCGGTCTGCTGATCAACAGAAACCTGAATAGTTTGCTTAGAACAATTTCACCTGAATTCAGGATAACAAAAACAAGGTATTTTCACAGGGTTCCTGAATCAGAAAAAAACAAAGAATGGCATCAGACAGTGAGTAATAAAGAATTACAGATCAACATATATCTTGACGATTACCTTGAAGAGGA
>CAJQOX010000178.1 GCA_905480075.1 uncultured Aureispira sp.
CATAATAGTGTTCTTATTGTTTGATTGAGAAGATTATTTACTGCAATCCTCTCTGAAGTATTGTGATAAAGCAGTAAAAAAGTGTATCAGGCATAATAAACCTCCCCGTATTTTACAAAACGGGCAATACATTGCAGCTGCACCTCATTTTCCTGCAGCAACTTATTTTTGATCTTATCAAATTCATCTCCCTCGGTCACAGTCAGCAGGGGCACAAAACCTTTTTGATAAAAATGCAGCAGCATATTCTCTGCATCTTCAAGAGAATCGTCGGTTAAGACCATGTTGATAATTTCAAGATTTTGCATAGTATTTTTTGTTTTTGGGGTTATTGGAAAATGTTTTTTGCCGCTTTTCTTTATGTATAACGTAAAGGTAGGGATTTGTTGTACAGTGTATGTGTACTGATGTAGAATGTGGAGAGTTTTTAGATTATCCTGCAAAATACAACCAAAAGTTATTTATGAAAAATATGAAAATTATGGTTCAGAAAATGTGAATAAATTCAGCACTGCTTCAGCCGGTTCAATAGTGTAAGTTGTGCGGGAATCTAATATTACCATGGACTTTCTTGTCATAATTCAATAATAGTAACAGGCTTATCTTTGAGGGTGTCAATTTCTATTAATTGGCCCTCCTTATAAATTGTAAGCGCATTGCTGTAATTTACCACAGCAGGCAATCCGTATTCCCTTGCTATTACGGCTCCGTGACTGAGCACAGAACCTATCTCAGTAATAAGTCCGCCAATGATAGAAAAATAGGGCGTCCAGCCAATGTCTGTATATTTACAGATCATGATGTCTCCGGGTTCTAGTGTAGCCGCTTCATCGAGTGAATGTATCAGTCTTACTTTTCCTTTTATTTTGCCCTGACTTACCACAGTCCCTTCACTGTTATTATTTAAAATTTCATTTTCTATAGGATAGGGATGGTCAGTGTAGATTTCTTTGAAATGTAGCTTTTCATAGATTTTATTGTTTAATTTTCTTTGTTCAATTCTAAGTGTAGGGTTTTTTATTTGTTGGTTCACCAATTCTCCGATTTCGGAATGACTGAGATAGAAAATATCCCCGGGGCTGTCAATAACATTATTTTTAGTCAATATTTCTGATAATTTCAGATAGGATTTTTTAATGTATTGCTGGTATTTTATTGACAGAGATTTGCTGCGCTCCCGCATAGCAACGGCTTCTCTGGATTTATGGATGAAATGTAAAAATATTTTTTGCTTGATCCAGCCCATTTCCGGAATATGTTGCCTGATTAGATCTTTGAAGTTGATTGATTCAGGTCTTTGCTTACTATTCGGTGCTACCTTCAGGGTACTCATCAATTGAATAGGATCCTGAGACCAATCTTTCTCGGAAAGCTCTGCTTCTCTGACACAATGATGGCCATGTCTGGTTAAAAAATTGGAAAAAGCGAGTCCTGCAGGTGATTTTTTTACTCTTAAATATTCGAGTAGTTCCTTCTCATTGGCCTTAGACAGATCGATGTCTTCAGAAAGTAATAGTTTGCGGACAGCCTGCAGATCTTTTATAACTTTAAATCCTTCAATATCTGATATGTTTTTCAGAAAATGCGCAGCGACGGATATAGCATGTTGATCGTAATAGGGGGAACCACTGATGATGCTCAGAATTGTGGTATACATCGTCCCTGACCTTGCAGAGGTGCAGTAGTGAAAAGAATAAATTTTGTTAAGGGTTTCTAAGTGCTTATCAATCCAGGCATAAATTTTTTTGCTGTCTTTATTGTCAACGAGTTGAATGGTATTGACTGTTTTTTCCATCCAGTTTAATCTTTTTTTTGCCTTTGACAGGTAACGGATCTGTTTGATCTGATTCAGGCATTTCTTAAAGATTCCTACCTGATACTCAGGGGTGGTTCTATCGGGTAACGATCGTCCTAATATACTGTATTCCACATACTCATATTTGGGTAGTAACAGCGCGTCAGCTATTGGGTAAAGATTGCCCATACTGATGAATCCGTGATTGTAGAAAAACTTGATGTATTGGTGCTCGTCCTGAAACTTGTCGATAATCCCGGATTCTAAATAAAAATGTTGAATTCCAACTTCAATGGCTTTCCCAAAGGTAGAAATGGTAAGCGGGGTCATATGTCCCGGCATCATTTCACCGACATTGGCACGTGTCAGGATTTCACCCTTAAAACTAATAAGCGAATCCAACTCATTGGGGTGATACTTCGACAAGGTAGTAATCGGCCGCATCTGAAGCCAATAGAGCTTGTTTTTGTTGTCTAAAACCCATTCAGTATCGATGGCAGTTCCTGCTGCTTTTTCCAGAGTTATCAAACCCTTTTTCAGCTCTGTTTGAATGGCTTCCGGAAGTTGCTGCTCCGGCGAAAGAACATCATTATATTTTGAAAGATAAATAGATGCAGCGGATACTTTACCATCTACTAACTGATCGCCCCGTCCTGCTGTATACTGAATGACACATTGATCTCTGCGGTTGTCTACCGGATTAGCTGAAAATGCGACGCCGGAATATTGGGGTTTTATCATCTCCTGCACAATTACAGTCATTCGCTGAAACCCATCAATTATAAGGTCTTTGGCATCTGAATAGGATTGTACCTGTTCGGATACAGAAGAGTCAAAACAAGCTTTTACATGTTCGATCACAGAATCGAGACCACTAATGTCCAGAAAGGTATCAAATTGACCGGCGAAAGAATGGTCATCACCATCTTCTTGTGCACTGCTCGATCGTACGGCAAAAAAATCAGCAGTACTGTTTTCTAAAAATCTTTCTATTGCTGAACCACAATTGTCGACATCCTGAATCAGGATATATTCCGGTACTGAAAAGCCGAGTTGTACTAATTTTTGAAGCCCCCTGGCTTTTCCGCCAATTTCTGATCTGTCATTCATTGAGCGTGTAATGTTTGGGATTGAAACCAAATTCAGTTACTAAATTAATGGCAACACCATTTGCCTTTCCCCTCGATATACCTTCGTAAATGTTATAAGCACCATGGTCCATTACATAGGGGACAAAGGTTTGCCTTTGCCATTCAAAATTTATCATTAGATTGTCTTCAAATTCAAGCTTCATTGAAGCCTTCTCAGGAAAAAGGGGGGCAATGGCAAATTCCTCGAAAAGGGGACAGGAACGTAGAAATTTAATGGTGTTTCCGGAAGTATAAAAACCTGCTGAAAGTTGACCCAGAAAATCATATTTTATCATACTAACATTGATGCAGTCACCATTTTCCAACATCCCGCACATCCATACATGTCTTTTCCAGTCTGCCCAGTTTCTGGTTCCCCAACTATGATCGCGCATAGAGTGAAATTCATAATTTTGTGTATTCCCATCTACTGTTATTGTGCCGGATAGCATCCCTCCCTGTTCGAAATGCATCTTGCGGGTTTCTTTCAGTTTGTTAAAAAAAGATTTTGACCATTTTGCCCGGGCTATAGTTTGGGCAGTATTTTCAAGCATTAAAGCATGCTGAAAATCAATGAGGGGGGTGATGGCTTTGAAAGTGAGATCAATTTCTACCTGATGTACTTTTTCTTCACCGCTCATTTCTCCATGAAAACGTACCTGCCAACTTTTTAAAGGGTCCTTCAATTCAAACTGAAGGCTGCCCTGATGAAATTCATTTTTTTCCTCCCCGGGACTGGGAATTCTTCTTAATAAACCATACCGCGGATCATAGAACTCGAGCCAATGCTCATTCGGACGATTGTTTCGAAAACTCATGCGACTCAAAAAATAGGCTCCTTTGTTATCTATACCATTAAAATAGGAAGAATCATTAAATAATGGGAGAGTTTTGTTATGATGCTTTCGTTCTATGTCTGAGGGGCTCAGTGCAAGAATTTCCCTTTTTTTTAACTGTTTTTTTATTAACCAATGTTTTAAGGAGTAGATCATGATTTTTTAAAAGAAAGCTTAGGAAGAAATTATAGCATAATGAATTCTTAAATCACTTTAAGTTACGAAAAGAAAGGGATTAGCATAACTTTAATGAATTTCTATTTTGGCAATGACTGTGAAGGAAACTCTTTTGTATAAAAAGTATAATTTTTAGAATGGATTATGGTTAACTACCAGAAAAGGATTGACTTTTTACTAATAATTTCTTTTTAATTCTTTCAAGAAATTTTTGATTGAATTTATAAACATCCCGAAATTCTAAAAATTCCTTATTAATTTCTATGATAAGGTTTTTGTCTTTTCTTGATAATTCGAAACGGTCGAAGGGCAAAACCCAGGCATAATTTTCTAATTTTTTGTGGATATGAATAATAATCCCATTGCGCCTTAGTTCAATGTTCGCATAAGTGAGGTAATGATCAGCAAGTAAATAGGGATTAAAGTTATCCGACTTGTTTTCTACTATCATTCTTCTGCTACCAACCCCATTCATTTTTAATCTTTCACAAAGGCTGTAAGGCGTGCCAACAAGACTATTAATGGCTTTAGTAACTTTAGGATCAGGATATGTTGTATTAAATATAGACATACTACCAAAACAATCATTTAATTTTTTTGTTTAAGATTTATGAAATAATTTTAAGATTTTTTAATAAATAAAAATCGATTTCAATTATTCTCAGTAGATAAAATATATAGAAAATATTATTTAATTGAATCAAAACCAATTGTCATGAAACATGCTACCTTTTTAATTTTTTTTATTTTAAACAGCCTGTATTTATACGCTCAGGAAGAAAAAAAACCCCAGGATAAAGCATCAAATTTTTCTATGGGTATTCAGATGAGTTCCTTTGGAAAGGACTTTGGATGGGGACTACACTTCACAAGCCCCTATTTTTTAAAAGAAAGACTTGCGGTAAGATTATCTGCACAATATCAATATTATGACCACCTCGACACAAGCGTTCAGGAAAGCGTATGGTCGCCCTATTGGGTGTTTAAACTTGGCTTTGTAAGCGTAAGTAATACATGGAAAGATGTTATTCGATTGTATTCACATACCGGGGCTGTTGTCGCCTTGCCGAATGCAAAATTTTCTGATCAACCGGTTGCTTTTGGTGCTTATACTAAATTGGGTCTCGAACTGATGTTCAACAGCAGCAAACAGGCCTGGGGCTCTTATTTCATTGAAGGGGGATGGATCGGAATATTTTCCAAGGCAACTTTATTGCCTGGTAAACCTATTTACGGAAATGGATTCCTGGCTTCTATGGGAGTTCGTTTTTATTTTTAAGTACTCCATTATGCCGCATTTTATTTAACAAAGTTCCAGAATTTTGGTATATTGATGTTTAGTTTTTTATCAATGATACAAATATATTCTTATGTTAAATTTAGTATTGGCTTGTGTTGCAGGAGGGGCTGTCAGCCTCATCGTTGGTTTTATATGGTATCACCCTAAAGTTTTTGGTACTCTTTGGATGAAGGAAACAGGCTTGACAGAGGAAGATGCTGCAAAATCAAATATGGTACTTGTTTTTGGTCTGGCTTTTCTGATAACGGCTTATATGACCTATGAGATGAAATGGATTAATCACCCGGATGAAACTCTTTCATCGGTTTTACATGGCATGTTTCATGGGGTAAAGCATGTAGGCTTATTTGCTGTTGGTGCTTTGATTATTAATGCCCTCTTTGAACATAAAAGTGTGAAGTATATTTTGATAAATGTCGGATACTGGATTGTGGTTTTTGGTGTTATCGGAGCGGTACTTACAAGTTTCCCCTCTTTTAAAGAAAAGGAAAATACCGTGGAGCCTGCCGAAAGTTCTGATGGAGAAGAAACAGGCTTCATAGATCAATCAAATAAAATGGAGGATTCCGATCAAATTTTTAAAGGGCTTTTGTAGTAAATCCCTTCCTTTATTAGAATCAAAAAAAGGAAGCAAGCCCTTTGGGCCGCTTCCTTTTTATTGATTAAACTGTATACCTTAGATCTTCTTATCTTCCTTTTTGCATTTAATGGAACATCCAAAAGCTTTTGTGAAGTCTGGGCTGGGAACTTCCCCTTTGAGTAGTGATTCAATGGTGTTTTCAAGGTATTTTTCTTTTACCTCTGCAGCATCTTTACTGTCGTCAATAGCTCCGATGTATACTACTTTATTACCCTCTTCCGTTTTTTGAAGTACATAAACATGAGGCGTTTTCTCCGCACCATACTTAGGATAAACTTTCTGCCCTTCATCAAAAAGATAGGGGAAGGTAAAGCCTTTTTCCTCAGAACGTTTGACCATCTCTTCAAAACCATCTTCTGCAACAACTTCAGGATCGTTCGGGTTGATTGCTACTATCGGATAACCTTCTGATTTGTATTTTTTATCAAGTTCTATAAGACGGTCTTCGTAGGCAACGGAATAAGGACATTTGTTACAGGTAAATACTATCACAGCACCTTTTGCTTCCGTCATAGAGGCGAGGGATACCATTTTTCCATCAACATTTTTTAATTCGAAATCTTCTGCTATGTCGCCAACCTGATAGCCTTTTACCTCAGGTTCCTGCTGAGGTTCTTCGGCAGGCTTTTCGGTTACTGTTTCTTGTTTTTCTGTTTCATTCCCTTGGTTTTGATCGGAGCAGGAAACCATAATTCCTGCAAAAAACATAAGTAAACTAAGTTTTTTTAAAATTTTCATCTTGAATAATTAAAGTTTTATGATAAATAGTTAAATAATAAGTTTCACAATCGTTTTTTTAACGCTTTTTCCAATTCAGGAAAAGTAAAAGAACCGGGAT
>CAJQOX010000179.1 GCA_905480075.1 uncultured Aureispira sp.
GTCAGTCTCTAAGCGGAAACTAATGTTCATGATTTAAAATTATTAATTCAGTAATCTGATTTATTCCACCATCACCTTATCCTTCATACGGATAAAATTATATACGCCTTTTCCTTCTGCCAACAGTTCTGATTCTCCCTCATTCCAAACTTTCATGCTTGTTACCAGAATACGGTTTCCAAGCCGGACAATTTCACCTTCCACGACGATTCCTTCAGCTTCTGCACCTTTCAGATAATCCACCCGCAGGTCTATAGTTGCCATCTTGTCTTCGAAGGAAGTAAGGTAGGTCATGCCGGCCAATCCACCAACAGAATCCATTACGGTTGCCAGGATTCCACCATGCCATCTTCTCCGAACAATATCACCAATAACATCTTCCCGGAAAGGGACTGACACCTTGGCATATCCTCTGCGTATTTCGACGAGTTTTACACCAAGAAATTTATGGATCGGAATTTTCTCTTCTACCATATTCTTTACAAAGTCAATGTCAACCTTCATCGTTTAATCTGTTTAATTTTTAAATTTTAAAATCATTTCATCAATTCAGGTCTTATTTTATTGGTCAGAGACCACAAAACAATTCCCATCGATACAGAAACATTAAATGAATGCTTGCTGCCAAACTGCGGTATTTCTATGCAGCAATCCACAACATCCATAATACCCTGTTCCACTCCCTTTACCTCATTGCCAAATACCAAAGCTATCTTTTCTCCTGCAGCAGCCTCAAAGTTCTGCAGCATAGTACTGTTCTTTGCCTGTTCTACAGCCACTATTCGGAAGCCCTGTTCTTTGTAATAATCTACCGCCCTGTGAGTATGTTCGAAAGCCTGCCAATCTACTGTTTTGGTTGCGCCTATTGCAGTTTTAAGTATCTCTCTGTGAGGCGGTTTTGCCGTAATTCCGCAAAGGGCAATTTCAGCGATCAAAAAAGCATCGGAGGTCCGGAAAGCAGAACCTACATTCAATGCCGAACGTATATTGTCCAGGATAATGACTATTGTGGTTTTTTTGGTAGCTTTAAACTCCTCTGGACTTAACCGCCTCAGTTCCTGCATTGATAGTTTTTCCACACTTTCTTTTTTTGGTTTTTTTATACTATATTTAGTAATTAATGTTCAAATCTAATAAAATTCTGAAATCATTGGAATAAATTCCTTTTTAATATTTCGGTGTTGAGGCAAAGAGTTTTTCAGAAGAAATTAAGATCAGAAATCAAATAATTCCAGTTTATGAATAAATTAATAACATTATTTTTTCTACTGTTTCCGTTTTTAATCATTGCCCAAGCTGTTCATACTACCTGTAATGGTAGTCGTTATCTCAATGCCGATTTTCAGCAGGTCGATACTATCAGGGATGTATTTTTTGGTGTAAATACAACCTACAGTGGTCAGATAGATTCTTTGCGTATGGACCTATATATACCTCAGGGAGATACAGCCTCAGAAAGACCATTATTTATTATGGCTTTTGGAGGTTCTTTTGTCCTTGGAGAACGCGAAGATATGGCCCCTGTTTGTCATTATTTTGCCCAAAAAGGATTTGTAGCCGTTACCATCGATTACCGTCTTTTTACCGGACCTTTTATACCCTTTCCAGATTCTGTTATTTTTTCAGATGTGGCTGTAAAAGCTTTTGGAGATATGAAAGCGGCGATACGTTTTTTCAGGGAAGATGCTGCAACGTCCAATACTTATAAGATCGACCCTGACTTTGTTTTTGTCGGAGGAGGATCTTCAGGTGCAATTACGGCTCTTAATGTTGCTTATTTGGATTCCAATGATGTAATCCCACCACATATACAGACAGCGATTGACAGTAATGGTGGATTTGAAGGGAATACCACTTCAAATTATCAGTATTCTACTGAGGTAAGCGGAGTGATTAATTTTTCAGGGGCTCTTGGTTCTGCTTCATGGATGGATGCAGGGGATGCCCCTGTTTTTTCTGTTCATGATGACCAGGACAACATTGTTCCCTACGCACAAGGTTACGGAGAGATTCTGAGTACCCCTATTGCCTATCTTGAGGGTTCTTCTGTAATAGCAGATACTGCAACGGCATTGGGTATCCACAACATATTGATTACTATACCTAATTCTACCGGACATGTAACCTATGTAGAAGACCCCCTTTGGCAAGACTCTGTATTTGAAGGGGCCTCAAAGTTTTTCTATGATATTCTTTGTCCCGGGCTGACGGCAAATCAACCGATCATACCTGAAACTATTTCTGCTTCCTTTTATCCTAATCCCACGGAGGTGGATATGATCATACATATCAATGATTTGCCAGCTTCCTATACACTTACTCTTTATGACAAGAGAGGAAGGCTTGTTTATGTAGAGAAAAATATTTTTGATGAAAAACATGTTTTGAACGGACATTCATTTCCTGAAGGGATGTATTTTCTGGCTATTGATTTTGATAGCCCCAAGCTGAAGCCGGTTAGAACAAAAGTAGTATTCCGTTAATTCATTTTCGGAACTTCTATATTCATTTTAAAATTTTTTAATTAAAAGATTTTATTTGATTTTTAAATTATTACACCTGAGTTTATGTTAATTACTGAATTTTTAATAATTTATAATACAGTATGTAATTGATTTTTGATTCTGTCGACTTTATCTTATTTTAATACCTGATGTATGCACAGCAACAATCATAAAGTTTTAAATAAGTATTCTGAAAATAGCTCTTCAGGGGCTATTCTGAACCTCAGTGATCAATCACTAAATGATATTTCTGATTATATTTCAGAAATTAAGCAAACCGACTCTTTGGATTTATCCTGCAACTGTTTTGTTCAGTTTCCCGAAGAAATAACTTCCTGTACTTCTCTGCGTACCCTAAGTCTCGATCAAAATCTTATTGATATTATTCCTGATTCTATTGCGAATCTTTGCATGCTCCGATATCTTGATCTTTCTGATAATGATATTACCGAATTACCGGATACAACAGGCCAACTTCCATCGCTTAATGTTCTCTTGCTTCAGAATAACAGACTTAAAACCCTGCCTTTTAAATTTTCAGAATTAATTAATCTGAGACATTTAAACCTCGAAAAAAATCCCCTTTCAGCAGTGCCGGAACCTTTATGTAAATTATCTGGACTTGAATTTCTGGATCTTAATGACACAGGTATATTAAGTCTTCCTGATTCCTTCAGTAATTTATCAGGACTATTAAAACTTAATATTTCTGACAATTTATTCGATTCACTTCCTGTTGTTCTTTCAGGTTGTCCTCTGTTGAAGGAGCTTAATGCAAGTCATAATCAAATTATAAGAATAGATGATGAACTGGAAAGTCTTCAAGAACTTCGGATTCTTGACCTTGAATCCAATCCGCTCAAAATTTTTCCTGCTGTACTCTGCAGAATGAAAAACCTTGAAGTGCTCAATCTGATGACCACAAGGCTATCCGTTTTGCCCGAAGAATTTTCTTCTTTGTCTGGTCTTGAGTCACTGGATTTGTCATTTAATCATTTTTTAGAACTGCCTGAATCTTTTGGCAAGCTTAAAAAGCTCTCTTACCTGGATTTAAGCGAAAATTCCTTTGTTACGCTACCTGATTCATTTTCTGAACTGGAAAACCTGAGAGTATTGAATTTAGAATTCAATCTCTTTGAAACCATCCCAATAGTTGTTTGTCAGCTTTCAAATCTTCGGGATTTAGATCTGACAGGAATACAAATGACCTTCTTACCTGAGGAAATTGGAAAGTTAACAGAATTAAGAAGACTGGACTTATCTCAGAATTTTATTGAAACCCTGCCATCTGAAATTGAAGGTCTCATCAAACTTAAAACTTTAGATGTCAGCAATAATCAGCTTAATTATTTTCCTATTGAAATGTGTTCACTTATACATCTTCAGGATTTAAATATGTCCTATAATCATTTTACAGATTTGGATACAGTGGTTTGTGAATTCACGAAATTGAAAAAGTTGGACCTCTCCTATAATGAACTGGATGAGCTTCACAGAAAATTTGATCAATTGCAGAGGCTGACTTCTTTGAATCTTGAAGGAAATGCTTTTTGTACTGTCCCTCATCAGGTTTTTTCTCTGCAAAGACTCAGGGAACTTGACTTGTCAGACAATCAGTTATCAACTGTCCCTGATCTGATAGCCAATCTTTCCTCACTTGAATGGCTCGACCTCAGGAATAACGAATTGACTGAATTGCCTTTTGAAATTACCATGTTGGCAGATACCCTTAAAGACCTCTACCTGGAAGGGAACTATTTCCGTCAGGAAGATAAAGATGATATTGTTGCTTTTTTACCAGAAACGAATATCTATTTCGATCTGGATTAATTATTATCACTTTTTTTATATCTTTATTCTGATGATTGCCAGATTAATCTAAAATTAAAATTTTGAAAGTTAATATTGAAAATCAATTGAGAACCTATATTGAATCTGCTAATGTAAGCGAGATAGACTGGAGTGGAAGAGAACTTCATGAAATTCCTGCAGAGATCAATCAGGTAAAGGGGCTTGAACGCCTGAACCTAGAATGCAATAGTCTGGCTTTTTTGCCAAAGGAAATAGAGGAATTGAGACACCTTCTTTGGCTGGACTTATCCAATAATAAATTTACGGACCTTCCTGATAAATTAACTACACTTTCCGGTTTAAAATGGCTCGACCTTTCTGCCAATGATTTCAAAAGTTTACCCCCTTCCTTCGGATCTTTATCAAATCTCGATTGGCTGGATCTCAAAAATAACAGATTAGAGGATTTGCCTGACACATTCGGTGATCTTCATAATCTCCGTAAACTTAACCTTGAGGTCAATGAATTAAAAGAACTTCCACCGCCCGTTTGTGCCCTCAATGAATTAATATGGCTTGATTTATCAGATAATAAATTTGAAAGCCTGCCACCAGAATTTTCAGGCCTTCAGCGTCTTGAATGGCTTGATTTAGAAGAAAATCCACTAAGAGAATTGCCTGAAGCTGTTTGTGATCTTATCAACCTTAAGGAGCTTGACCTGACAGCGATACAGATCAGCACTTTGCCGGACGCTATAGGAAAGCTTTCCTGTCTTGAATGGCTCGATTTATCCTGCAATCAACTGGAGGTTTTGCCTTTCACAATAGGTAAGTTGAACAAGCTGGAATGTCTGGATCTCAGTAAGAATAAATTAACGCAACTACCGGACTCGATGGCTGATTTTAAGGCACTCAACAGATTGAATCTTGAACACAATAATTTTGGCGGCTGGGTTCCTGTTGTTTCTCAATTAACCCATCTGCGGGAACTAGACCTTACAGATACCGGTCTTACAGCGATTGACAACAGTATAGCAGGATTAACTGCCCTGGAGTGGCTGGATTTATCTGAAAACAGGATTAAAAAATTATCTGCTGATATTGGGTCTCTTCCCAATCTTTATTGGTTGGATTGCAGGCAGAATTATATTGAAATTATTGAAGATTCATTTTTTGATTTGGCAGAATTGAGAGAACTGTACCTTGGCAACAATAAATTATCTTTTCTGAATCAGAACATCGGCCAATTGGAAAGCTTGGAATTGCTGGATCTCAGCTATAATGAATTATCAGTATTACCCGAAGAAATCTCAAAGCTGTATATGCTTGGCAGGCTTGACCTTACTGATAACAGACTATCATCACTACCGGATAGCTTTGGAGAATTAAGCCACCTTATTGAACTTAAGCTATCAGATAATAGGATAAGTTCACTGCCTGCAGGTTTTGAAAAATTGCAGAATCTGAGGCTGCTCGATTTAAGCAATAATAATTTGTCAGAATTTCCTGAATCGCTCTCTCTGCTTTCCAATACTTTATCTGAATTATATCTGTCGGATAATCCCATAAATGAGGAATCTCAGCAGCATATTAAGGCCATGTTTCCTGATACACGGATTGATTTCTGAATCGGCTTTATACTTTAAATTCCTTAAAATAAAAACGCCCGGTGAAATATTCACCAGGCGTTTTTATTTTTATGTAGTATTCTTATTTCATTACCTGAAATTGCTGAGTCATAATTTTCTGACCACTTACAACACTGATGATGTAAATTCCGTTTTCAAGATTATTTGTACTTAACTGAGTATTGCTGCTGTTGATATTGTTAACTTGCAGTACTTCCTGACCCAATGTATTGTGTACACGGATATTCTCGATGTTATCGGTACTTCTGATATTCAGAATGCCTGAGGTAGGATTAGGGAAGATAGAAAGATGGTCGCTGTTATTTACCCTGTTTATATTTCCGGTAACAATATTAGACATTGCACAAGGCATTATCTGATAGCCTTCATCATAGGGTGAATTGCTGTCGAATTGAGAACCCCATCCAGTTAGATCGAAAGTTCCAAGAGGAGCAGATTGGTTGAATAAATCCGTTTGAGCATCTATTCTTACTAAAGAAGTATCTGTGCCACTTGTGACTAAAACATTAAATCCTCCGGTACCGCTACCTGTTGTCCATGCAGATGTATCAACAAGATATACACCAATCAATGAAATATGTCTGTTCTCAGTAGATTCATCAGGAGTAGATACAACCATAGGATTAGCTGTAGCATTAGCCTGAGAAATTACAGAAATACTATTCGGACTAAATTGCAGCAGGCCATTGTATTGAGCTATAGTTCCCTCAATATGTAGAGAGTCTCCCTCAGTAACAGTATAGTTATCAACATCATTAAAGCTAAATACTCTGATTCCTGCAGAGTTATCACTGTTGGCAAAAATAAAATCGAAACCATTTCCGGATTTCAGGTTCGTACAATGAGTTATACCTCTCAACTCACACAATACTCCTAAAGAATCAGGTATTCCATCCGTATCAACAGTGTTGACCTGACCTAGAGTATAAAAAGGAAAGCTAGGTGGAGAAATAGTGATGCATTCGTTTATAGCGCCCGGGGTTGCATATAGAGAATCGGTACCGCTAGTACCATTAATTCCCGTTTGAGTATTGTTTACTCCCCAGTTAGAGCCATCATTGTTGTCACTTGTTGCATTGCATAGTTGCACAGAACGTCCTTCGGTGTTATTTGTAGCGTTTAATACAGGCCATGGTGCAGCATCATCAAAAAACACTGAATCTATAGTAGTTCCTGTGCTGTCTTTCAGTACTATAGATTCTGAATTTCCCAGAGTGCCGGCAAAATCTCCATCTGCTGTCATACTGAATGCAGAATTAAATGCAGAAGAATCTCTCGCAATGACCATGTATCCATTAGCTGCAATACTCACATTGCCAAATGTATAGGTAAAGGCCATGGTGAAATTATAACCTTCAAGATTAACAGGGCTGCTTCCTGAATTATGAATTTCAACAAATTCTTCGTTTTCTCCAGTTCCGGGTACAGTGTATAGTATTTCATTAATTACAACCTGTGAGTAGGCACCGGTATTTATTATGAAAATAGCAAATAGTATAGCAAATATTTTGTTCATAATTGTTAATTTTTATTTGATTAATTAATAGCAATGTAAATTTAGTTAAAAATGATTAGTTTTATAATTATTAATTGTATTTATCATCTATTTTTAGATTTTAAAGCATAATTATCAGATACTTTAAATTTTATTGCGAAATTGAACTATTATTCTCTTTTTTGGTAGTTTTTTTGTGTTACCAAATTTTTATTTTATTGTAAATTTGCTCCCAAGGTTTATGGCTTTGAAAATAGTATTCCCCATTCTTTTTTTGCTCAGCACAAGTTGTTCCCTTATTGCTCAAAAACCTGAAGCGATCAAAGAATACAATTCGGGCCTGCAGTATTACAATATGCACAACTACCAATCTGCAATACCTTTTTTTGAGTCGGCTGTCAAAAAAGACCCTGCATTCGTCTATGCTTACCGATGCCTGATCAGTTGTCATGAACAAGAGGGGGATTTGAAAATTTCTGCCGAACTTTACGAAAAAGTTGTACTACTTTCACCTTCCGATAAGACGGTATGCTATAATCTTGCAATGACTTATATTGATTTGAAAGACTATAAAAAAGCAGTACTGAACCTCAAAAAAGCCCTTGTTGTTGATCCTGCCTATTTAAAAGCATCATCTAAGCTTAAAGAGATTGAGGAATATCTTAAAAAGCAGGCAGAAAAAAATAATGAAAAACAACCTCAGGCTAATTCAGAGGAAAATCAGCATTCTGCGGAAAATAGTACTTATTCTTCTGCCCTTCATTTGTACAAAAAAGAAAATTATGAAGCCTGTCTTTCAAAATTAAACAACTTCAACAGAAAAATACAAAATCCTGATTTTTATTATCTAAAAGCGATTACTTATCAACACCTGGGTGACCGTGAAAAAGCGGTTCTTGCCTATGAAAAAACACTGGAACTGGATGACAGGCATTTTAATACTAACCTGAACCTCGGCACAATATTTTATAACGATAAGAATTTTGAAGAGGCAGTTCATCTTTTTGAAACTGCCTACCTCAGGAGAAAAAATGATATGAAATTATTGTATAATTTGGCAAAAGCACATTTTTATGCCAAAGAGTATAAAGAAGCTATTCCTTATTTGGAAACTTATCTCGACCGAAATTACAATAAAGGAGAAGCTTGGACCCTTCTTGGAGATGCATACAGTAAAACAGGAAAGAGTAAAAATGCAGCAAAAGCCTATGAAGAAGCAAAAAAACACGGAGGAGACATCGACCATATTGCCGATCATCTTCAGAATAACATTGCAGAATTTGGCAGAAAGGCCTCTGAATACACTCAAAATGGCAATTATCAAAAGGCAATAGAAGTCCTGGAACAAGCTATTTCCGAACATTCCGAAAAAGCGTCTCTGCATTTCAACTTAGGACTTAATTACATGGAAATCGGCAATACTAAAAAAGCACGGGAAGAATTCAAAAAAACCATAGACCTTGAACCCGCACATGCAAAAGCCTATCAGGGCCTTGCACTAATATACTATGAGAGGCAGGAATTCAAAGAAGCTGCTGCATATTACCTTGCCACTGTCGATGCAGGCAAACACGATCAGTTTGTATATTATAAACTCGGTTCCTGCTATTTTAAACTTAAACGCTATTTGGATGCTGCCAATGCCTATCAGGAAGCGATCGTTTTAAATCCTGAAGAAAAACAGTATTTCTTTGGCCTTGGACTGTCTTTTCTGGCACTCGACAAAAACTATAAATCAATTGAAGCCTTTGAAAAAGCATTGGATATAGACCCTGATTTTTTCGATGCACAATACCATGTTTGTGTTAATCTCATAAAAATCAGTCAATTTGAAAAATGTATTACCGAAGCAGAAAAATTATTAAAGAAAAATGATCAGTATGCCAAGGCTTATCTGGTTATTGGTCATGCACATAACAGATTAGGTAATTATGTGCTTGCCAATGAATTTCAGAAAAAAGCAGAACGTCTTGACCCCACGCTTAAACAATAAGTCTTATTCATTGATTCAGTTTTTCCGTTTGACCTTCTTTTTTTCTTTCATTTTCCTATTTCTTCTTCTTTATTAAAAAAAGCAATGCCTTTTTTTTGTTTTATATTATTTTCATATACCTTTATTCCGATCATTGGAGTTCTTATTTTTCAGTCTTAACTGCTATGAAAAATTTGAATTTTCTACACTTTTTTTATTATTAACAGACAATAAGATTTATATACAATGGATGAAGATATTAAAGTAGCAATAGAACATGTTACTCTTATTCTTTCTGATTCTTTCAGAAACAGAAATGAGAAAGGAATTGACCTGGAAAGAAAAATTAAAAATTTCTGGAACAAGATTAAAAAGAAAATGCCTGAAGATGTAGCTAAGAACTACTCTTTATTTCCTGATAATGCTGATAATAAAAAAGCATTTAGTGAGAACCTGGAGGAATTGATGAGTGCTCAAAATGTTAAAATGAATGTTGTGATTTTTCTATATAATCAGGGGATCAAGCTTTTTGATTAATAATTTGATTTTTAAACTTATAAGGTCATTCGGGATTTTTTCTCGGATGACTTTGTGCTTTATATCTGAATATGAGCCTTTTATTACGTCTGCTGAAACCCGCCGTAAAATATTTTATTAAAAGTCAATCCAAAAAGTCACTGCAGGATTATAATGAGTCACTTCTTGTGGAAGGCCTTTCTGAAAAGGTTGAAATAATCCGTGATAAATGGGGAGTTCCTCATGTTTATGCGCAGAACCAATCAGATTTGTTTTTTGCGCAGGGGTATCTTCATGCACAAGACAGATTGTGGCAGATGGAACTTACAAGAAGGGTTGTACAGGGCCGCTTATCTGAAGTTATTGGTAAGGATGCCCTTGATGTAGACAAAATTTCCAGAATTATGGGCTTTAAAATGCTCGGGGAAAAAGATGTTGAAAGATTTCAAAAAAATGATTTGTTACCGGTCATCAGTTCTTATGCTAAAGGCATCAATTATTTTATTGATACCCTGAAATTTCCTCCGGTTGAATTTAAATTGCTTAAGTTCTCTCCGGAAAAGTGGACCATTTCAGATTGTTTTGGAATGGCCCGTCTGCTTGCTATGCAAATGTCTCAGGGCTTTCTTCATGAACTGGAACGACTTGGAATGGCCGATAAATTCGGAATGGAAAAACTGGCAGAAATTTTTCCTGAATATCCTCCCTTCAATCCGGTAGCACTAAAATACGGTATCGAAACCAACAGGATAGTGGATAACAAACTGGAGGCATTCAAAGGACCCTACCTGCGTCCTCTCGGAGGTTCTAATAATTGGGTTGTCGCTCCACATAAAATGGAAAATGGTGCTGCGGCACTATGTAATGACCCACATTTACTTATCGGAACGCCTAATATCTGGTATGAAAATCACCTCGTCGCACCTGGTTTTGAATGCACAGGAGTTTCTATCCCCGGGGTGCCGCTTGTACTTATTGGTCATAACCGTAATATTGCCTGGGGTGCCACGCTTACTTATGCTGATATTCAGGATACTTTTATCGAAAAATTTACCGGGCCTTCCTGTCTGCAGTATCGTTTCGGTGACAGAATTCTTAAATCTACTATTCACGAAGAAACTATTTCTGTAAAAGGGCAGGCTGATTATGTCTTTGATGTTGTGAAGACACATCATGGACCTGCTATAGTTGATATTGATGAAACCACTAAAATTACACTCTCGTCGAAAGCTCTGATGGATAACGATATGATGAATGGTTTCTATCAACTCAATACGGCCGAAAACTGGGATGACTTTGTTGGTGGCTGTTCCAAATTGACAATTCCTTCTTTGAGTCTTGTTTTTGCAGATACAGATAATAATATTGGCTATTTTATGACAGGAGAAGTACCTGTGCGCAATCAAAAGAAAGGATTATTGCCTGCGGATGGTTTTTCTGCCAAACAGGAATGGACAGGCACTGTTCCCTTTGAGGAAATGCCACATATTCTGAATCCTGAACAGGGCTTTTTCTATACCTGCAATCACAAATTGGTGGCCGATGATTTTCCTCATGATCTCGGTAATATCTGGATGAATGGATACAGGGCAAAGCGTCTTGATTTGTTGCTCAATTCAAAAGATAAGTTTTCCTTTAATGATTTTAAAAAGTGGCAACTTGACTTTTATTGTGAACCGGGGCTTCAATTTGCTGACCTGATTTCGGACCTTAAAGATTTACCGGAATACGCAGCCCAGCCACAAAATTTGAAAAATACGGCAGATTTATTAACAGACTGGGATGGGTTTTTGACTGCTGATTGTATTGGTGGTTGTATTTACCAGGTTCTTAAACAACAATTGACAGAGCTTATCTTCGATAACTCTAATGCTTTAAGAGGAAAGGTAACCCAAAAAGACCTGCCAATCTTTGAAATTTCTGAGTTCTTCGGACATGATACAGTAATTATACTTAAATTATTTAAAAACCCGGATTCTTTATGGTGGAATGACCTTTCTCCCAATGAAACACTCCTGCTTGCTCTCAAAAAAACAGAGGAGTATCTTAGAAAAAATATTGGTATGGATTCAACATTATGGAAGTGGGGGACACTTCATAAAATTGTGAGTAAACATGCCCTTGGAGTGAAAGAACCACTTGGTGAAATCTTTGATGTGGGAAACCTTCCTATCGGCGGGGATACCGATACATTAAGTCAGGTATCCTTTATTCCGGGAAAACATTATGGTGGTTCTATGGTTGCAGCTTCCTATCGTCAGTTAATCGATATGGGGGATCTTTCCAATTCAATTTGTGCTGCCCCTGTTGGTCAAAGTGGTAATCTCATGTCCCCTCATTATAAGGATCAGTTCGATATGTGGATGAAAGGGGAGTATAAACCTATGCTTTGGAGCAGAGAACAGGTGGAGGAATATAAATCATACCGGGCGGTTCTAAACCCTTTACCATCAAAATAATTATTTGATATTATTGAATTTTCAATAATTTCCCAAATTCATTTTTTTGTTTGCTTCTGAACACATAAAAATATAATCCTGATTTACACGATTGAATATCAATTGCTGTGTTTCCGGGATTCGTTAGAATATTCTTTACAATCCTTCCTGAGTAATCGTATAATATGAACCTGCCCGCTGAGTAATTTTCTATAAATATTTTTCTTTTAAATGGATTAGGGAATATTTTTATGCTATTCTCTTCCTCAAAAAATTGTAGATTGGCAGTTGTAGTACAATTCAAAAGTATTTGCAATGGAAGGATAGAGGAATCTATAGCAGCCCCCCAGGTATTATTGTTCCAGTCTGTAATGGTACCGCAACCACCACCATTCCATCTGTCATTACTCAAACCCAGATTATTTGTCCAGTTGACCTCGTTGCCATTTACCCTGTTGCCTCCGCAACTGTCAGGATATTGATTCCAAACATAAATACCTACATTGGAAAAACTTAGTTGTTTTGAATATACTTTATTGTTCAGAATTTCTATATCTGTCCCGCTGGCAATAGCGATGCCGTATTGCCCCGGATTAACCAATATGTTATCTTCTACCTTTACATTTGAACCACCACTGTCTCCAGTCATTATTCCTCCGCCACTTGCACTGGGGCCGCCGCCTCTTATCCAATTTCCCTTTATCTGTATAGGGTCAGAAGGGGTACCATTGGATTTATACATATTTATTGCATCTTCCGCATAGCTTTCCCCAAGAATATTTTCAACTATATTAAAATTTACCCTGTTTCCAATACTGTCAACCTTATCAAACTGAACCATCTGACCTCTTGGGAAAGGTCCTTGCACATTTTTTACTTCTATGTTATGAACGTTGATTATCTGTGATGCGAGAGCAAAAACTCCCGATGATACCGAGTCAATTCTGCAGTCACGGATTTCCACATTCCTGCAGTTGTACAAATCAATTCCGTTGCCTGAAGAAGGACCTAAAAGACATTTTTCTATTATAATATTGTTGCAATTGGTAATTTTAATGCAATGTCCGGATGGATTTGATATCTCAAGCAGACTAATTGTGGTATCATTTATTGCATTTATCAGTACAGGTTGAGATAGGGTATAGGGCCCGCAAAAACCAGCGCCAGTAGTTTGTGCATCAACATGATTTTTATAAATTAAAACTATAAAAAAAACAGATAGGATAATTTTTGACTGAAACATAAATTATTATATTTCTTCAAAGTTAAAAATATAATAAGTCCCCTTTTTACTATTATCCATCTCTATCAGCCCATTTAATTGTTTTGATAGTTTATGTATCAGCTTTAATCCAAGTGTTTTTGTATTCCGGTAACTATTATGATATGAAAAACCTTTTCCGTCATCACCAATTTTCATTTTAAATTTGCCTGCTTCCTTTTTTGCTATTTCTATGCTGATTTTTCCTGAACCATCTTCAAATCCATATTTAAGTGAATTTGTTATAATTTCATTGATTATAAGACCCAAGGGGATTGAGGTGTCAATATTAAGAAAAATATCTTTTGCTTGAATGTCGAATTCAATTTTGTTATTATTCCCAGTCATTAATTCGATAGTCTTTGAGATAAGTTTTGTACAGTAGTTACCATAATTTATTTTTGAAAGGTTCTCTGTCTGATATAACATTTCATGGACCAATGCCATTGAATTTATCCTGTTCTGACTTTTCTGAAAAATTGCCTTTAATTTGTTTTCATTGATAAAAGTATTCTGAAGACTCAGTAAACTGGTTATCACCTGTAAATTGTTCTTTACCCAATGATGTATCTCCTCTAACATGATTTCTTTCTCAATTACAGATGAATTCAGATTGTCAGCCTTTATTTTTAATTCTGCCCTTGCCTTTGATTCAATATCCAATAAATTATTTATAAGTACTTCTTTCTTATTGGATTGCTTTACAAAAAAACTTAAACTGTAAAATAGTATGGATGAAATCGCAGTGATATTCATGACGGAAAAAATTAATGCTTTATCAGCACTATATACTATTTCTTTGTACAAAAATATTTCATATACTACGAGTATCATTATGACGAATAAAAAAGCAAAAAACCATTTCATTGCCTTTTCACTGTTTTGAAATAATAAACTTCCTGTAGGTGCAAGTATTGACCATAACACCACTACACCGGATGAGTTAAATGTCCCAACAGACCACTGTAAAAAAGCAGGTAAAATTAATATCAGAAATAAATCGAAAAATAATAATTTGTTACTGTTTATTAATCCTTTCTGATAAAGAATAATGATGAGGGTCATTATAATTGTATAGGAAAAAGGAAAAATAGATGAAAAATACATCCCGAAACCTATGTACATAATACCCCAGATTAGTCCGGCTATTGAAATTAGTTTTGATGACAGTAGTAATGTTTCAACATTTAGTGAGGCTTTTTCATCAATTTTATGATTCGTCATCCTTTATGAGTTGTATTAGCAGAAGTTTAAGTTTTAAATCAAAGGGGGGGATAATAAATCATTTTTAACACATAATAATAACTAAATTTTTTCTGATTTACCTTAAAAACAACCTTAAAATAAAATTTTTATTATTTATATATAAGTTTCTACTTTGGTTTTCAAAAAGTATACTTTTTTAATTTGTTTTTCTTTTTTTCAAAGCATTAGACTCTTTTTGAGTGTTCCTATTACCTTAAATATTATTTGTGTATATGTCATGTTTTTCTGTTCCCTTATAAATTTTTTTTTATTTTTCCTCCTTTTTGATATTGTTATGATACATTGATGACAATTTCTATCTCTTTTTCTTAAAATGAGAATTTGTCCTGTCAAAAGACCATAATTAATAGAATAAAAGCAAGCAATTCTTTATATTCATAATAATTAAAGTATTCCTTTTTTTTTCTATCATTAAATCAGTTACAAGAAGTGCAGATAATAACCAATAAAACAGCTAAAGACAATAAGCTCAATTATCAGAAACCTCCCAAAGAAATTCTTGATCTTGTTGATATTCAGCGTGCACCATTTGTTCAAATGGATAGAAAGGGGAAGTATATGTTACTTATATACCGGGATGCTTATCAATCTATTTCTGATTTATCTGAAAAAGAAATGCGACTTGCAGGTCTTCGTGTTAACCCCAAAACTAATATTGGTAGTCGTAAAATATTTTATAATAACCTAAAAGTTAAAGAACTACCCGGAAATAAAGAAGTGCAGGTATTTGGTCTTCCCGAAAATCCTAAGCTATCCAATTTTATCTGGTCACCTTGTCAAAAAATGCTCGCTTTCACTCATACTACAGGTTCAGAGACTCAATTATGGTTATTGGATATTGCCAAGGCTGTTGCTAAAAAGTTAACAGAAAACCATGTGAATGCAAATGTTATCAATCCGATTTCATGGTTCAGGAATTCAGATGCTATTTTGTTGATGTGTTTACCTGAGAAACTTAATCCTTTGCTGCAAACTGACAATCTGGTTCCGACAGGTCCTGTAATTTCTGTCAGTGAAGGTGATGAAGCGCAGAACAGAACCTATCAGGATTTGCTTAAAAACCGCAATGACGAACATAATTTTGAAGTCCTGTCTTCCTCCGTTTTATACAAAGTCAACCTTGGTGGAAATACCACAAAATGGCTGGATGAAACCGGAATGTATAAATCAGTGGTTTTTTCTCCCGATGGGAAGTACGTCAGACTGACAACAATGCACAAGCCCTTTTCTTATCTCGTGCCCTATTCAAGATTTCCACAACAATGCAGAATATTTAACGATGATGCAGAATTCATTAAATTGGTAAATGATGTGCCACTGATTGAAGTTATCCCTAAAGGTTTCATGTCTGTACGAAAGGGCAGAAGAAATATGCAATGGCGAAGCGATAAACCCGCCTCCCTCATATGGTCTTGTGCACTGGATGATGGAGATGCTGCTAATGATACGGAATTCAGAGATGAATTGTTTCAATGGGAGGCCCCCTTTGATGAACCTCCCGTTTCACTCATCAAAATGCACAACCGTTTTCATCAGGTAGAATGGGGCAATGATAATCTCGCAATCTTGCATGATTATTGGTTCAACAACAGAAATACCAAAACCTACCTGTTTAATCCCTCAGATAATTCACAGCAGGCGACAATTCTTTTTGACAGAAATTATCAAGACAAATATTCCGACCCCGGCCACTTTGTTACCCGGAAAAATATTTATGGTAAACTTGTATTGGATATTGTAAAAGATACCGTTTTTCTCACAGGTGATGGTCATACTCCCAGCGGACAATTTCCTTTTGTTGATAAAATGAACCTCTTTACCGGACTTAAAGAAAGACTCTATCAATCTGCTTATACCGATAAACTGGAAAAAATATTCTTTCCGCTTGATTTGGAAAAAGGTCAATTTATAGTTCGTATTGAGTCGCCTTCCGATTATCCGGATTATTATATCCGGAATATTTATGATAACGATGACCTGATAAAAATTACTGATTTTGAAAACCCTTTCAAAAGTATTCAACAGGTTCACAAGGAAGTTATAAAATACAAAAGAGAAGATGGTCTGGAATTGTCGGGGACTTTATATCTTCCGGTAGGGTATGATAAGGACAAAAAGATTAAAATGCCTATGATTATATGGGCCTATCCAAGAGAATATAAAGACAACGATAGCGCAGGGCAGGTTACTTCTAGCCCGAATGAATTTATTTATCCCTTTTATGGTTCTGCCATTTATTGGTTAACAAGGGGCTACGTTGTACTCGACGAAGCTGCCTTTCCGATAGTAGGAGAGAAGGACGAAGAACCAAATGATACTTTTCAGAAACAGTTGGTAGGAAATGCCAAAGCCGCTATTGATGCTGTCGATACTTTAGGGTATATTGACAGGGACAGAGTGGCGGTAGGAGGTCATTCTTATGGTGCCTTTATGACAGCTAACCTGCTTTCTCATAGCAACCTTTTTGCTGCAGGAATTGCACGTAGTGGTGCATACAACAGAACATTAACTCCCTTTGGATTTCAGTCTGAAGAACGCAATTACTGGGAAGCAGCAGAAATATACAATAAAATGTCGCCCTTTATGCATGCTGATAAAATGAAAACCCCTTTATTACTCATTCATGGAGAGGCTGATAATAACTCAGGCACCTATCCGCTTCAAAGTGAACGTTATTTCAATGCCTTAAAAGGTCTTGGTGCCACCGCAAGACTTGTAATGCTGCCTAAGGAATCTCATGGCTATGTTGCCAAGGAATCTATTTTGCACCTGCTATGGGAACAAGACAGGTGGCTGGAAAAATATGTAAAGAACAAGGAACTTTGATTTTATTTTTTTTGATATTTTGACTTTCATTTTACTGTTTTCAATATGAATGCATTTATCGGAAAGATCTTAATAGTTCTTTAATTAAAAGCCTTAAATATTCTAATGAATCAAAAAGCACTCATTATATCTGCTGTATTTTTTATGTTCACCTCTTTATTTTCTATATATTTTGTGCTCTCAGAACGCAATATTTCCCCTACTACAGAAACAGATAATATCAAGACTGAATTAATGAAATCTCCTGCTTCAATAAATAGCAGCGGGTCTTCTTTAAGAATTGTTAATGGAAAGGTTTACCTATCATGGATGGAATCCCGGGACAGTAATAAAACAGCACTGCTTTATGCTGTTTCAGAAAAAAATGAATGGTCTGAAGCTGTTCCAATTTCAGAAAGTGATAACTGCTTTGTTAATTTTGCTGATTTCCCCTCTCTTGTTGCTTACAAAGACGGTACACTTGCTGCGCACAATCTTATAGAAACCGGAGATTTTGCCTATGACATTAATATCCATATATCAAATGATAAAGGCAATACCTGGAATCAGGCCTTTGTTCCTCATAATGACAGTACCCCCACGGAACATGGTTTTGTATCTATGTTGCCCTACAAGGATGATAATTTGATGCTTGTCTGGCTCGACGGAAGAAATTATTATGAGGATTCTGCAAAAAATATAATTGCTACAAATAAAATGGAGTTGCGTTCTTCTATTATCAATTCCAAAGGCGAAACAATTAAAGAATTTTTGCTCGACGAAAATACCTGTTCCTGCTGTCAGACAGATGCTGCAATTACTTCTAAAGGGGCCTTTGTAGTCTACAGGGACAGAACAGAGAGTGAAATCCGCGATATGTCTTTTGTTCGGTATAACAATGGCACATGGACAAAGCCTCAGACTATATGTAAGGATAACTGGAAAATTAAAGGCTGCCCGGTAAATGGCCCTGCTGTGGATGCTATCGGGAATAAGGTGGCAGTAGCCTGGTATACTGCCGCAAATAAATTACCAAAGACTAAGGTTGTTTTCTCTGATAATGCCGGAGAATCTTTCAGCAAAGCATTTTTGATTTGCGAGAAAGAAACAAGGGGCAATGTGGATCTTGTTTTGCTCTCTGATGATTCTGCTATTGTCAGTTGGGTGGAAATGAGGGATAATTCTTCCGTTTTTATGGCGCGTAAAGTTTTTAGAAATGGTGAAATGGAGGATGCTTTTATTATTGCCGAAAACTCAACTGATAAGCCGGTATACGGTTTTCCCAAAATGGTAGAATCAGAAGGTATACTATATTTTACCTGGACAGAAGGAATGAAGGAAAAAATGGTAAGAACAGCTTTTTTGAATTTGTAATTATATACTTTTGGTTATTTATGAACAAAGATTTCGACCCTGATAGCTTTGCACCCAAAAACGGACAGTTTATTGGCTTGCCCTATACCGAAAAAGAGGCAAGGGTAGTACTGCTGCCCGTTCCCTGGGAGGTGACCGTATCCTACAAGGCAGGAACTGCCCGAGGGCCGCAACGTATCCTCGATGCGTCTTATCAACTCGACCTCGTGGATTGGGACATCGAAAAAGCATGGGAAATCCCTATCTATTGGAAAGAAATTGATGCTCAAATACTCAAAATTAGTGATGAGACCCGCAAAATGGCACATCAGTATATTCATACACTCGAATTTCAACTTCCTGTAGATGAAGGCTTACTTGAAATTGTCAATCAGAAGTGCGAAGAAATGAATAGTTGGGTCTACAGCAATTCTAAGGCATTTCTTGATGATGGTAAATTGGTTGGTATTGTAGGGGGAGACCACTCGGTTCCTTTAGGCTATCTGAAGGCACTGTCTGAAAAACATTCAGATTTTGGTATTCTACAGATAGATGCGCATTGTGATTTGCGCAAGGCCTACGAAAATTTTACTTATTCACATGCCTCCGTTTTTTTTAATGCCCTCGAACAAATTCCTCAAATTTCTCAACTCACACAAGTGGGTATCCGCGATGCCTGTGAAGCAGAATTGAGTTATGCAGAACAGCATTCTGAAAGGATTTCCATTTTCTCCATGCCTGGAATTCGTCAGGATTTGTTTACTCAGCATAAATCCTTTCATCAGATTTGTGAAGATATTGTAAGCACGCTTCCTCAGAAAGTATACATCAGCTTCGATATCGATGGCCTCGACCCAAAGCTTTGTCCGAATACGGGAACTCCCGTGCCGGGAGGTCTCGAATTGCCCGAAGTCTTTTATCTGATTGCAGCGATCAGAAAAAGTGGCAGGCAAATTATAGGTTTCGATTTGTGTGAGGTAGGTTGTCTTTCCGATTGGGATGGCAATGTCGGGGCAAGGGTTTTGTATAAACTTGCCTGTGAGATGGGAATAAAGGTAAATTAAAAGTTTTCCAAAAGGACCCCCTTTCTAAAAGTCCACTTTTCCAGAAGGTATGCCTATCCAGAATCATTATGATCAATTTAATCCTTATTTCATCCCATTAATTTTATAATCTATTGGACTTCTGATTGCTTTTTTATATATATTTAAATTTTGCATTTATATTTTTTAACATAAATAAAGAGCCATTTGACAAATTTATATTTTGATTATGCCAACGTTTTTAAAATATAAAACTCATACTCTTTTTTTTAATAGCTTTATGGTCTTAGCCATGAAGACTTTATTTTGTGCGGATTAAAATTTTACTAAAACATAAAAAACAAAAATAAAATTTTGATAAATCAAAAATTGACGTATTATTGTGGTGCAATTAATCAATGCACTATTACCCAAAGATGTCATTCGGTTCTATTGGCCAAATTACCGGATGAAAACACAAGATAGAATTTTCAAATATTTCCACAACTGATTTAAACTATCTGAAATGAAAAATTTATTGTGTTTTTTACTTTTTGTCTGTAGCACAGCCTATAGTCAGAATACCGCCGTTCAATCTACTCAGTCGGATAATCAATTGACTGACGTTCCATTGAAAGTAGGGGAGGTCCTGCCCTCTGCTATTAGTACAATACACCCTTATAATGATGAAGGGGTAGCAGGACTTGTTTTTGAAAAGGCGTTTTATTCTAAAAATTCCGCTTATATTAAACTACACTTTTCAAATTTTGACCTCGGACCGGATGATTATGTAGAAATTACCGCTGTCAATTCCGGTGAATCAATTATTTACGCTGCCAAAGGCAAAATAATTGATCAGAATATGACCATGCTCAGTGATTTCTGGTCACAGGTACTTTTTGATGAGCATATTGTTGTCAGGTTGTATTCACAACAAGCCTCTGATTATTATGGATTTGATATTGTTGAGGTGGCATACGGCTATGCTCAACATATCATTGATCAGATTTTGGCTGATGCCCATCCTGAAAAAGCCATTTGCGGAGGCGATGAAAAAGAACCTGTTATTTGTTATTCCGGAACCAATATGTATAATAAAGGAAAAGCTGTTTGTCGTCTTTTGATTGGTGGCGGATCACTTTGTACAGGTTGGTTATTGGGATGTGAAGGGCATCTGATGACCAATAATCATTGCATTGGCACTGCTTCTTCGGCAGCGAATACTGATTTTATGTTTAATTATCAGCATACAAATTGTAATGGATCAGGAAGTGCTGTAACAGATATTGTGGCTACCTCTGCAACCTTTATCAAAACGAGTGCTAATCTGGATTATACCTTGGTAAAACTTCCTGTAAATCCAACAAGCACCTATGGTTATCTCAGCCTGAGTTCTGTGGCACCTGTTGTAGGAGACCGCATATATATTGTGGGACATCCCGGGGGTCGCAAAAAAGAAATCACCGTTGTAACAGATAACGGAGGCGATGTCAACGGAAATGCTATGGTTAATCTTGTTAACACGAACGGAATTCGATATTATGCTGATACTGAGGGAGGAAGTTCAGGTTCGCCGGTGTTGAACTACAATTCAAATCTGGTAGTTGCAATTCACAATACAGGAGGATGCATGAATGGTTCTGATGGAAGGAGTGATAAATTAATTGCCCATATAGGAAATGATATTCCTGCCTGTGGTATCGACAATGGCGGGGGTGTAATTATTACTCCTCCCGATGACAGTTGTTCTGTTTCCGTTTCGACCTTTCCATATTCCGAGAGTTTTGAAAATACGACCGGCGGTTGGTCTCAGTCTGCTTCCGATGATTTTAACTGGTCACTGAACAACGGGTCAACTCCTTCTTCGAATACAGGCCCTTCATTGGCTGATGATGGTAATTATTATATATATATGGAATCTTCCTCGCCGAATTATTCCGCCAAAACAGCTTCCTTAAACAGTCCTTGCTTCGATCTTTCAGCTGCCACTAATCTGCAACTATCATTCAGATATCATCTCTATGGTGCGGCTGCAATGGGCAATCTGAAACTGGAAGCAACTACCGATGGCAATAGCTGGACAGAAATATGGTCAAAATCCGGCAATCAGGGGGATTCCTGGCAGTCGGCTTCCTTAAGTCTAGCAGCTTATTCCGGTGAAACTTCTCTGCAATTAAGATTCAAGGGAACCACCGGTACTACCTGGCAGGGCGATATGGCTATTGATGCCTTTGAAATTTCTTCAGGCGGTGGAACTCCCGGTGGAGGCTGTAGCAATGCTATTTCAACTTTTCCCTATACCGAGAGTTTTGAAAATACTACCGCTGCCTGGTCACAGGGCGGGGGAGACGACTTTGACTGGTCTGTAAATTCCGGGTCTACGCCCTCTTCGAATACCGGCCCTTCATCTGCCGATAATGGCAGCTATTATATTTACATGGAGTCCTCCACGCCTAATTATTCCACAAAAAATGCAAAACTGATCAGCCCTTGTTTTGATTTGTCTGCAAGTCCTGACCTGCAGCTTTCATTCAGGTACCATATGTATGGTGCTGCTGCTATGGGCAACCTGAAACTGGAAGCAAGCACCGATGGCAATACCTGGACGGAAATCTGGGCAAGATCCGGCAATCAGGGAAATTCCTGGCAAACTGCTTCTGTCTCCCTTGCAGCTTATTCCAATACTGCTTCACTGCAACTGAGGTTCAACGGAACCACCGGCACTACCTGGCAGGGAGATATGGCTGTGGATGCCTTTACAATTTCTGAAGGATCAACCGGAGGCTGTGACGATGTAGTGCTGACTTTGAATTTTGATAACTATCCGGAAGAAACAAGTTGGCAGATCAATAATAATTCCGGCACAACAGTAGCTTCGGGAGGAACCTATGCCAATCAGGCTGACGGTTCAACGCTTCAGATCACAGAATGTCTTGACCCGGGATGTTATACGCTGCAAATTTATGATTCCTACGGTGACGGTATGTGCTGTGCCTATGGCAGTGGTTCCTATGTATTGTCAAATTCAGCTTCAGGTACAGTTTTGGCTTCAGGAGGTAGTTTCAACAGTAGTAGTTCCACTTCATTTTGTGTAGGAAATGAAATGGAATCATTTTCAGAACCCTTTGATTTGATAGCTGAAGATGTCGGAACCTTTCTTGAAGTTTCACCTAACCCTTTTAGTGATTATATAGAGATAAGCAGCAATATTAATGCGGATTTCAAATATATAATTACAAATGTTCATGGCCAAACCCTTGAAACCGGCCTTGTTGAGAACAAGATGATAAGACCAGAAAACTTAAACCCGGGATTCTACTTTTTAACCCTGTATGATTCCAAAAAACAAATTATCAGAAAACTGGTAAAAAAATAGATCCGCTTTGATCTGAACTTTTCATATTCCCTTGATTTTGTGCGGGAATGCCTGCAGAAAGATATTTACTCATCCTGAATTTCTTTTGTATGGTGTTCCCGCTTTTTTTAATAATAGCTTTTAATTGAGTGATGAATAGAAAAATTAAAATAGTATTAATATTCTTCCTGTTTATTGTTTTAGCAAAGCCCTTTTTTATGCTTTTGAGAAACACGGATACTTTTATAAACAGGCTCGGAATCCATCTGTTTGAGTTGAACAATGTTTACCTGACAACAGACAAACCCTATGATATCAATGATTTCAAAATAATAAATCTGAATTCAGGAGAAATAGTCTTTGAAAAGGGCAAATTTGTTAATCGCATCAGTAATAAAAACGGCAAAAGCTTCTTCAAAAGATTTTCCAGCTTGTATTTGGAATCAGCAGCCATCCTTAATACAAAAGTTTGTCCCGGGTTATATATATCAATTGTCCCCGAGCCTTTCGGGCGGGTTTCCAGATGGTTTTCAGTGTCAAATGCTCCTACTGAAAGTCCCATGTTTAATACTTTAAATATAGTTATTCAATGATTTATTGCCTTTCAAATTACTAAAGGTTAATCTGATAAATAAATACTTTTTGTTTTTTACCATGTTTCGCCTTTTATTAAAATATTCTTTTAATTTTATGTTTTGTTTTTAAAACGTAAATTTTAAATTGATTGATGTTTGGATTTATTTTGATTAAATAAATATAATTGATTAACTCTTTTGTAATTATTAGCAGATATTCAAGACTATAAACTATACTGATGCAAAAAATCAACTCTGTCCCCACTTTAATTCAGATTAAAGCTGCTCATGAAGCAATAAAGCCCTATATTCATCAAACGCCCGTTATAAGCAATACAAGTATAAATCAGATAACAGGTGCTGATATTTTTTTCAAATGTGAAAATTTTCAGAAGATCGGCGCTTTTAAGATGCGGGGAGCATCTTATGCTACCCTAACCCTTACCAAAGAAGAAAAAGCCTGTGGTATTGCCACGCATTCCTCTGGAAATCATGCGCAGGCAGTGGCACTCAGTGCAAAAAATCATGGCATAAAAGCTTATATTGTAATGCCCTCAACTGCTCCGGTCATCAAACGAAATGCCACTGCAGGCTATGGAGCAGAAATAATTACCTGTGAACCAAACATCGCCTCAAGAAAAACTACATTGGATAAAGTAGTTGAACGTACAGGGGCTACTTTCATTCATCCATTCGATGATTATAATGTAATAACAGGCCAGGCTACTGCTTCACTGGAACTGATTCGAGAAGTAGGCCCCTTAGATATTATGATGGCTCCCATAGGTGGGGGAGGACTCATGAGCGGAACGGCTTTAACCACAAAATATCTATTGCCAGATACTCAGATTATAGGGGCTGAACCCATAGAAGTAAATGATGCTTACCGCTCTTATCATAAAGGTGAAATAGTGGTCAATGAAACCATCAATTCTATTGCTGACGGATTACTGACCAACCTTAGCGATAAAACTTTTGGCATCATCAAAGAACATTTGGACGATATATTATTAGTATCTGAAAAACAGATAGTGGAGGCTATGCGCCTGATTTGGGAGAGAATGAAGATTATAATAGAACCTTCCTGTGCTGTCCCTTTAGCGGCTATTCTTAATAATAAAGAACGATTTGAAGGAAAGAAAATCGGCCTAATTCTAACAGGTGGTAATGTTGATGTAAATAATTTACCCTTTTAGTCTGTCTTTCAAATACGCATTATCTATGAACTATACTAAGCTGATATTGTTGATTTTCATCAGCTTTGTTCTTTTTTCTTGTCAATCTGTAAAAATTCCAGCTCCTCCATTCCAGGTTTCTGCCTACTCTTCTCCAAAACCCAAGGAATCTATCATACAGGTGCCCGTTGCTCTAAAAACGTCAAAGCTCCGAGAGGCTTTATATGATGTATTGCCTGATCCTTTGCTTAAAGGAAATACCAAAGAGTTCAGAATGAAACTTTCCGGTAAGGAGAAAAAAAAGGAAGAGCGAAATTTTATTGGAAAAATTACAGCACCTGTGCTCGCTTGGGTCGATAAAACTTTTTATGTCTCTTCTCAGTTGCTTTATGAAGTGAATCTGAATGAGTGCGACCTTTGGTTCGATAAGGACAGATTCTTCGCAGATATTACCCTGGATATACTTACAAAACTGAAACTTAATAACGGAATAGCCCTATTCGGAGATAATTTCAGATTAGACGGCACTCTTGATTGTCCGGTGCAGGTTCACTTACTTATTCAGGGAAATATTAAGATTTCTGAAAAGGCTTCTGTAGTACTTATCTTAGATGATGATAATTCAGAAATTAAATTTAATAAAATCTGTTCTTCTCTTACTATAAAAGAACTCGATTTACCCGACTTATTACGACCGGTATTGGAACCACTAAAAATTAAAATCACTCAATCTTTCAATCAGATCATCATTAGTCAATTACAGAAATTATTGGATACTAATAATGAAAACCTGAGTTTCAAAAATAAAATTGATCAGATAGCAAATGAATTGGCAAAGCCTACTCTTATAATCCCTCAGATATGGCTGATTCCCCATCTTTCAGGAGTCTTTGTTTCTCCTCCCTTTGGTTCAGGTAGAGGGAATGATAATCAAATCGAATTTTCAGCAGGCCTCAAGGCAAGCCCCGTTGTTTTAATATCCGATAAAAAACCGATCGTTAATATACCGGATAGGTTCAGTTTTTCTGTTGCTAATAATAAACCCGGCACACTGTTATATGCCACAGGAAAAGTATCTCTGGATTTTGCAGCTCATGAACTGCAGACTTTTCTCAAACAATATGTCGATAACCATTATGTTGAAAATACTTATACTACAGGAAATGTCTCAATGTATCCTTCCGGTTCTTTTGCTGTCATATCTCTTGATATTCTGAGATCTGCTTCTTTAAAGAAAATAGCTACTGTATACTTATCGGGGATACCAACCTATAATTCCGGAACCAGGGAAATTTTTCTGGATAAACTGAATTTTACAACTAAATCAAAAGATGTAAAAATTCATATCATCAAATGGTTAAAAAAACCTCAGATTATGGAGCAATTAATAATTAACACCCGTTTCCCTGTTAATGATAAGCTCATAAAATGGCAGAATGAATTAAATGATTTTAAAATTAATCATGAATCAGGAACACTGACAGGCAAATTTGATTATCCGGATATTTTACAAGTACTGATCACTGAAACAGATTTTGAACTGCACTTGAAAATTAAGGGAAATATCACTTTTGATTTAAAATAAAAAGAGGTGACAACTCCTGTTGTCACCTCTGTCTATGCTGTATTATAAAAAATTATTTTACAATAACCTTGCGAACTGTCTGTGCAAAATCAGTCTGAACATGCATAAGATATACTCCTGCAGGCAACTGACATACATTGTAGTGGTAAATGTCATTCTGAACATTTTCGTAATTATGTGATTGCAATTCTTTTCCATTAAGATCGTATAGTTTTACACAAATCTTTTCTGAAACTTCTTCCAGGTTGACTTTAACACTGATATTTTCGTCTGTAGGGTTAGGGAATACCATAAATTCAGAAGGAAGAAGATTCCTGCTCTCAACTGAAGTTGGCATAGAAGACTGAACTTGCATCCGGATAACTGGCATTGAGTTAGAATTCCATCCACCCATGTACAGCTGATCGAGATAAACCGTTGCATCAACACTCAGGTAATCACGCGAATGTGTTGTTGAAATTTGGGGGGAAGTTGTAACAGAACCATCTCCATCATGTCTTAATACTAACATGTAATGTCTGTCTGCTTGTAATTGTAAGCCGGGAGCACCTGTACTGGCATCAAGAATAGCAGTACTAATTAATGAATGTGGATTTAAAGTATCAGCAGCAGTAATATTATAGAACCCTGCTCCGATTTCGTTGAAAGTACTGAAATCAGTTTCAGTACCTGCAAAGTAATTTACAGGAGCCTCATATAATAAAACCAAGAACATTTTACCAATATAGGTGTTTGCATTTTCCAGAGCAAAAGTAGCAGTAGTAGCATAATCAGAGGTTCCTACGCCTGTAATATAGCAAGCTCCCATACCATATTGAAAGGTAGTTCCGGTTACAGGATGTGCTGCAGCAAAGTCTGCATCACTAGGCCCTAGTCCTCTTAACAGTGCGTTATTTGTTAGTTGATTATTGTCGAGAGCAAAAGTAGAATCACCATTGATCATAAATTGTTGAGTAACTGAATCAGAGGGATTTAAAGAGGACTTGAAAACAACGTCATAGGTGCCTATAGCGGCAGGAGTATAAGTGTCAGGAAAAGTTACAGTTGAATCTGTAGTACCGTTTAGCGTGCTGATGGTTTGCATAAAGGTAGTATCTGCGCCGTTAGGGTCTGTAACCGTAGCTGTAACATCAACATTATTGGCGGCTGTACCACTTGTGTTGTAGATACTAACACTCATATTGTTAAACGGCTGTATGTGTTGAACCGGTGTATTGTAGGCAAAAGCGGATCTTGCATCATAGGTTGTGGGTACGTAAAAGGATACATTTGTTGTTCCTCCGGTGTCTATGTTTGCTCTCCATAACTCGCAATCTTCATAGGTGATAAAAGCAGAAGGAATAGTAACTGCTGTCATAGAATCACCACCTAACATACCTACTAAACCATCTCCTGGAGTATGATTGCAAATTACACATCCAACGGCGCCCATTGCCTGAGCATAATATACCTTTAAAGAAAAGTTGCAGGCGCCACGGCGTACCAAAGCAATTTTGCCTGTAAGATTGTTGGTAGCGGGGGTACATCCCAAAGAATCTGTATTATCATCTATCCACATTAAATCTCCGGTAACCGTGCTGATACTTGTAGGTCCCCATTGTGTAAGAGTATTTCCAGCATCTAATGTTGGAGAACCAAATTCAAAATCTCCTGCCACTGCAGAGGGGGAATTTACCCTAAGGATAATTTCATGATTCAGTTGTGCTTCAGTTACTGTATTACAGGTAAGTAGTAATACAGAAAAAAGCAATAGCTTTGTAAAAAAAAATGTACTTTTCATAATGTTGGTTTTGAGATGTTATTAATAAGAAAAATCAAAAGGATGTTAATCTTTAGTTCTATATCAGAATCAGTTTAAAGTAATTAATTAAAACAAAAGAAGAGGCGATAAACAGTCAGATTATCGCCTCTCCATAAATCGGTATTTCTACTGAATTATTTTACAATAACCTTGCGAACAGTCTGAGCAAAATCAGTCTGTACATGCATCAGGTAAACACCTGCTGGTAATTCACAAACATTATAGTGGTAAATGTCATTCTGAACATTTTCGTAATTATGTGATTGCAATTCCTTGCCATTCAGATCGAATAATTTTACACTAACTTTTTCTGAAACTTCTTCCAGGTTAACTTTAACGCTGATGTTTTCGTCTGTAGGATTAGGGAACACCATAAATTCAGAAGGAAGAAGATTCCTGGTCTCAACTGAAGTAGGCATAGACGACTGTACATGCATACGAATAACGGGCATATATTTTGAGACCCAACCTCCCATGTACAACTGATCTAGATAAACAGTAGCATCTACACTTAAATACTCTTCTGAGTGTGTAGTAGATATTCTCGGAGCAGCAGTAATAGAACCGTCTCCGTCATGTCTTAACACTAGCATGTAATGTCTGTCTGCTTGTAATTGTAATCCTGGAGCACCTGTACTTGCATCAAGAATAGATGTGGTCATTAATGAATGAGGATTCAACGTATCAGCAGCAGTAATATTATAAAAACCTGCACCGATCTCATTAAAAGTACTAAAATCCGTTTCAGTACCTGCAAAGTAATTTACAGGTGCTTCATATAATAAAACCAAAAGCATCTTACCAATATAAGTATTTGCATTCTCAAGAGCAAAAGTAGCTGTGGTAGCATAATCAGAGGATCCTATTCCTGTAATATAACATGCTCCCATTCCATATTGAAAAGTGGTTCCTGTTACAGGGTGGGCTGCTGCAAAGTCTGCATCAGCTGGTCCTACTCCTCTGAGAGAAGAATTGCTTAGAGATAAATCATTGTTGTCAAGTGCAAAAGTTGAGTCATTGTTGATGAAGAAATTTTGAACGACAGTATCTCCTGCACCCAAATTAGAAGTAAAAGTCACAGTGTATTCGCCTACGGCGGAAGGTGTATAAACATCAGTAAATGTGACAACACTATCAGTTTGACCGTTTAAAGTAGCAATAGTTTGTGAAAACGTAGTGTCATTTGAGTTTGGATCAGAAAAAGTAGTAGTAACGTTAATATTATTTATTGGGGTTGAGGACTCATTATATAAAGTGATATTCATATTGCTAATATCCTGTATATGTTGCTGAGGCGTGTTGAAAGCATATGAGCTAACTGCATCATAGGCAGATGGAACGTAGAAAGATACATTTGTTGTTCCTCCGGTATCTATATTTGAATGTAATAACTCACAGTCTTCGTAAGTAAGAAATACAATAGGAATACCAACTGTTACGGGAGCGCCTGCAGACATATTTACAAGACCGGCACCTGGCGTATGATTACAAATAACACATCCAATAGCACCTGCTGTTTCTGCTTCAGATGCTTTTGTAGTAAAGTTACAAGCACCACGACGTACCAATGCAATTTTATTGGTAAGACTGTTAGTAGCAGGAAAACATCCAAGGGAGTCGGTCCCATCAGTAATCCATGCCAAATCTCCAGTGACTGTGGTTATATGAGTTGGCCCCCATTGACCACCGGCGCCTCCACTTGCTGGGCCTGAAGAGTTATAGTCTGTTGCATTTGCTGCAGGAGAATTTACTCTGAAAATCATTGTATGTTCCAATTGAGCATCGGAGTCTGTATTAAATGCAAAGAGAAAGATTGCACAAAATAATAGTTTTGTAATTTTGACTGTAATTTTCATAATTTAGTTTTGAGATGTTTTAAAAATTAGTATTTTTTGACCTGTTGTCTGTTTTTTCTTACACAAAGTTAATTTTATCTTAATATAAATGAAACTATTTGACTTCAAAATAAAGTAATTCTGTGTTTTTTATAGATAATATTATATATTTTGACAGAAATAGGTTTGTTGTGTAATGAATATAAATGTTAAAATAATTAAAATTTCTATTAAATTACATTAATCAGAAGTGTTGAAGTAAAAAAAAGCTATCAGGCTGTTAAACCTGATAGCTTTTAATTTATTACTATTCATTTTTCCTGTTTACACAATTTTCTCGAGTTCATCCAGGTGTATAAATTTAATCATCTGCATAATCTTCTTAATATATCTGACCCGGTGATTGTATCCGCAGAGATGTAGTCCGGTTATCCACTCTTCAGGGTCAGAACCTTCTATTTCCTGCAAAGGAAGATAGCGTTCTTTTGTAAACATTTTACTATAGTACTCAAAACATTTTTCGGTAGATGAAAAACGGCGGTATCCCGGCTTGCCATTTTGATATACCCTTATTCCAAGATGATTGTATTTGTTTTTTGCATTATAGCTTCTTCCATAACCTGATTCAAGACAGGCAATTGCCATCGTTACACAGGCAGGAACACCATGTTCGTTTTCAACCTCTTTTGCAAAAGGGTAAATTATTTCAATATATTTTCTTGCATGGTCAATTTTGATAGATGAAAAATCAGGTTTTATTTCTGTTGGTTCACTGACTTTTATTCCACTATCAGTCCTGCTGATTGCCTCTGAATATTGTGTACTTGTAGTAGCACAAATCGCTATTGCTGCAAATAGATGTTTCATATTATCTTTTTAATGAAAAAAACAGACTGTATTATCTTCTTAAGCATCTTAGATTGCTCAGCTTTTATGTTGATTTTATACTGATTAATCTGATAATTAATAATTTATGACAAAATGTCTTTTTTGCATTTTTATCAATTGCTTTTGATGATTATAAACAGTCTTTACTGTATTCTGAATCATAGCGTAATCTATTGGCAATAACTGTGCCTTCTCTAATTAGTTGATTATGAGTGTATTTTTTATAGTTTCGTCCTCTTTGTTTTCTTTGGAATACTATGATGATGAAAGTAATACAGTGCCTTATTTTATAGTGAAATTGTTTTTTTTAGTAAAATTTAATTTTTTTTTAATTTATTTATACATTTTTTTGAATTCACTCATTTTCAATGCTTTATTTTTATTTTGTCATGAAAGTCATTCTTTTTGTCCGTTTTTTATAATTTGATCAAAGCTTCAGCATTGATTTTTTTTTATAATAAACAGAATAATAAATACACAATTTTTTCTCGAATTTTGCTTTCACTTTGACCTTACATAAATTAATCTAATTATTTTTAAAATTACTTGATCTGTAATTAAATAAATTGTATTGTTTTGGGATTTTTTTGTATCTTTGTGGCTATGGAAAAAAACAATCAAAACGAAGAAGAACAAGCAGCAAAAAACACCAACTATTCAGCGGATAATATCACCGCACTCGAAGGTCTTGAAGCTGTGCGTTTACGGCCCGGTATGTATATCGGAAGTACGGACGAAAAAGGATTGCATCACCTTGTCTATGAGGTGCTTGATAATTCTATAGATGAACATATGGCCGGTTTTTGCAGCCACATACAATTGACCATAAATGAAGACAACTCTATTAGTGTTACAGACAACGGACGAGGAATTCCTACCGGAATGCATCAGAAACTACAAAAGTCTGCACTCGAAGTTGTAATGACAGTTCTTCATGCCGGGGGTAAGTTCGATAAACAAACATATCAGGTCTCAGGTGGTCTTCATGGTGTGGGGGTGTCTTGTGTGAATGCATTATCTATGCATCTTAAAGCTGAAGTACACAGAGAAGGTAAAATCTTTGTTCAGGAATATTCAGAAGGAATTCCTCAGACAACGGTTGATATTACAGGAGATACAGATAAAACCGGAACAACTATCACCTTTCTTCCTGATGAAAAGATTTTTTCTGACAGAGTCTATTCTTATGAGACTTTATCAAAGAGAATGAGAGAATTATCATACCTGAATAAAGGACTAAATCTTTCTATTACTGATAAACGTCAGATTGATGAAAATGGTGCTTTTTTTACTGAGACCTTTTTATCTGAAGGAGGATTACTTGAATTTGTAGAACATATAGATCAGCAACTTGGAAGAGAAGTACTTGTAAGACCTCCTGTACATGTTGCAGGTGAACAGGATAATGTTATAGTTGAAGTTGCCTTTCAATACAATAAATCCTACCGTGAAAACATCCGTTCCTATGTAAATAATATAAGTACTATTGAAGGAGGAACCCACGTTAATGGATTTAGAAGAGCAATTACTCATGTCCTGAAAAAATATGGAGATGCTAAAGATTTATTTACCAAAGCAAAAGTCAAAATCTCAAGTGAAGATTTTAGGGAAGGTCTATCAGCAGTGGTTTCTGTTAAAGTCCCTGACCCGCAGTTTAAAGGTCAGACTAAAGGTGAATTAGGAAATTCGGAGGTTACTTCAATAGTGTCTGCCTGTGTTAGAAATGGCCTTGAAATTTTTCTTGAAGAAAACCCTGCTGCAGCGAAATTATTAATGGATAAAGTGATTCTTGCTGCTAAAGCCCGGTCTGCTGCATCGAAAGCAAGGGAAATGGTACAACGTAAAAATGTACTGACAGGTTCTGGTTTACCTGGTAAATTGGCCGATTGTTCCTCCAAAGATCCTGACATGTCAGAAATATACCTTGTTGAGGGAGATTCTGCAGGAGGAACTGCTAAACAGGGCCGTGACCGTGAATTTCAGGCTATTCTGCCTTTAAGAGGTAAAATTCTGAATGTTGAAAAAGCACAGGAATACAGAATCTATGAAAATGAAGAAATAAAGAATATGTTCACTGCCTTAGGTGTACGTATAGAAGAAAAAGAAGGCGAGCGAATTCTGAATATTGAAAAATTGAGATACCATAAGATTATCATTATGTGTGATGCCGATGTTGACGGTAGTCACATCGTTACTCTTATTCTTACTTTCTTCTTCCGTTATATGAGACCCCTCATTGAAAATGGTTATATCTATATTGCTGCACCTCCACTTTATCAGGTGAAGAAAGGAAAACGTGCTGTCTACTGCTGGTCTGATGATGACCGCGATCAGGCTATTGTTGCCTTTGGTGGTGATTCTGGTGTTTCTATACAGCGATATAAAGGTCTTGGTGAAATGAATGCCGAACAATTATGGGAAACAACTATGGATCCTAAGTCAAGAACTTTGCGTCAGGCAACAATCGAAGATTTTGACACTGCTGATCAGGTCTTTACTATGTTGATGGGGGATGAAGTACCTCCGAGAAGGGCATTTATTGAAGCGAACGCCAAATATGCTAAATTGAATATATAACAGACAAGATTTTTTCCTCTGTTTAATAAATATAAAACTGCTTTTTGTTCCAACATAAAGCAGTTTTTTATTTATCTGATTTTACCCTTTCTCTTGTAGTATTGCTTTCTGTTTCTTTATATTGTTTTCCAATAATGGGCGGTAATGTAGTTTTGCATAAGAAGTATAAAAACTGACACCGGAAATAAAGTTGTATTGCAGTTCTTCCCATTCATCATCAGAGTACAATTTATTTAGATTTGATTCCCATTCTCGACGCAATAATGCCCCGGTTTCAAAAAAACGTTTCGTTACTCCAAAGCCTATATCTGCATCCTTGATAATTTCTTCGAGTTTGCTTCGGGGATTTTTGCTAAGTTTTGTAGCTTCGATACACTGAATAATAATTTGAATCTGATCTGATTTAAGGGATGTATTTTCAAAATATTTTGCAGCAAGCAGCATTCCTCGGTCTTCATGATTATGATAATGATATAAATATCCCACATCGTGAAACCATCCTGCCAAACGTAACAAGGTAGCCTCTGTTTCAGTCAAGCTATATGACATCGCAGATATTCTTTCAACAACCTCCACAGTATGTTTGTAATTATGATAGTATAATGCACTAGTATCCTTTTCCTCAAAGAGATTTTTTATGTATTCTATGCATTGTATTTCTATCTCTTCTGAAATTTTCATCAACTTCCTTATCTGTTTTAGCCTACTTATTCCAATGATATTTAATCAATGGTCAATGTGTAGTTATTTCCCTGGAAATCAATGGTTGCACTGTTAGAACCATTAAACGTCACATTTCCTGTATAATTAAATGATTGTGAAGCAACACTTTGACTTACTCCTGCTAATATGTAAGTAGCAGTGCCAGAATTAATCAACTCTGTGCTTTTATTTACAAGAACATTACTCATGTCAAAGGTCATATTGTAAGTGAACTTAGCATTAAGACCAGCTTGAGAGGTTATGACTCCGTTCCGATCGTATATGCCACTGAATTCAAAACTTGTTTGTGCAGAAGGTAGATTTCCTATGCTGCTGTTTCCTGTTCCTATATCAGTAGATGAGATCTCTGCATTTTCAAAGTTTCCTGTAGAATTCAGTATAACACTCATAGAACTTGCTGTTGAACCGGAACAATTTAATATATAGCTGTATTGAGAAGAATAGGAATAGCTAGTGCTTGCTGTCGAATCGGAGGAAACAATGGTACTGTCCCCGCTAAGATTGCAGCTGTCTGAGGTGCTTAAGTATACATCGATAACATCTTTTGTGAAATTTACGTATCCTCCTGATTTTTCTGCCAGACACTGTTCTATAATTTCTATATATTCTTCGTCTGATAATTCCAGAATTTCATCTACTGTATCACAAGATGAAAAATTGAATAAAAGGCCGACAGTAATCAGAATAAAAAGATATAAGTATTTCATTGTTTTTTATTTATTTAAGAAATGAATAATTATCAAAATTAAATTAATAATCTATTAAACTCTATAATTGGTTCAATTAAACTCTTTATTTCCTCAGAAAGCTATATTGGAGTTTGCTAATCACGCATAGCTTCCACAGGACTAATTCTTGATGCTTTAAGGGCAGGAATCAAACCGGCGATAGCACCTGCTGCAACTACTACAATTGTCGCAGCCAAAACCATGGAGATATTAACATGAGGATCTCTGAAAAATCCGGAGTCAATTTTATAATACGTTATTGTTCTGTTGATAAGGTGTATCAGACCCAGGCCTATAGCCATGCCAAGATATCCGGCTACACTAGTAATCAATACAGCCTCTTGAAGTATCATACTGATTATTGATTCCGGGGTGGCTCCCAATGCCTTGCGAATCCCTATTTCTTTTGTTCTGTCTTTTACTACAATTAGCATAATATTACTCACCCCTATAACGCCCGCAATAATAGACCCGATACCAACAATCCATATAAATAGATTAATAATACTAAACAGATTTAATATTGATTGATAATGTTCTACCTGATTTCGTATACGGATAGCTTGCTGATCTTCAGGACTGAATTGATGTTTTTCTGCCAATTTATTTATAATGTCCTGTTCTATTTTCAGAACCTCTTCAAGGTTAGCTTCTCCGGTAGTCAACATAATCTGATTGAGTGGTTCAGATGTTGAAAAACATCGTTGCGCAATAGACACCGGAATGTAGATCATACGCATTTCATCTTCCCCACCGGAATCTGTGAAAACACCCGTTACCTGAAAACTGATACCTCCTATCTGAATATACTTGCCTATAGCTTTTTTGTTTCCAAAAACCTCATCTGCAACCAACTGTCCAATAACTGCTACCTTTCTGAAATTTTCTATATCCGTTTGATTAATAAACCGGCCCTTTTTAGTTTCTGTGTTCTCTAAAAATTTGTGGTCAGGGTGTACACAACGTACCCGGTAGTTGTATTGGACGTTATTATATACCATTTTCTCTAAAAGAGCGGGCAGATAGAAACGGCCGGTTATGTATTCAGTTCCCGAGGTTTTATTTTTTAAAAGATCATAATCTGTATTATCAAACTTAATCTCCCTGTTTTTTGCAAGGCCCTTGAATGCTACCGATGTTCGGCGGGGATAGATCCACAAACTATTGGTCGCATCATCTCTGAATTCATAGGCTGCCCCATTTTGCAAACCGTTGCCGGCACCCAATAACAAAACCAACATGAATATTCCCCAGAATACACCAAAAGCAGTTAATCCTGTGCGAAGTTTGTGCTTGCTCAGCGAAAGAAAAATTTCCTGCCATTTATCTAAGTCGAACATCTGGAATTAAAAGATTTAATTTTGGATAATCTCAAGAAGTCTGCAAAAATACAATTTATCCCTGTTTTTTATACTACTTTTCAATTGCTTTACATTTTTTTATCTATTTTAGTAAAAATACTTCTTAGAAAGTGATTTTTTGCCCTTCGGTTTATTGTTTGAAATAATTTTTTACTCTTAATTATGTTAAACAAAAGCATTTCAACTCAACGTTTAACGCTTATCGTTGGTGGGATTTTATTGATAATAAAATTCCTGGCGTATTTTCTTACTGACTCCAATACTATTCTGACTGACGCACTTGAAAGTATTGTGAATGTTGTTGCAGGGGCCTTCGGACTCTTCAGCCTCTCAGTTTCTGCCCTGCCCAAAGATGAAAACCATCCCTACGGCCATGGTAAAATAGAATTTATCTCTGCGGCAGTGGAAGGTATACTTATTATCATCGCAGGATTGCTTATTTTGGCAAAATCAGCCTATAATCTTAATTATCCTGCTCCAGTGCATGATGTGGATACAGGGCTTTGGATTGTTGCCGTGGCAGGGGGGATCAATTATTTGTTGGGTGTTTATGTAGAAAGGGTTGGAAAATCAAATAGTTCTTTGGTTCTTGTAGCTTCCGGAGAACATCTTAAATCTGATGGGTATTCCTCTTTTGGTATGGTTATAGGTCTTGCGATCATTTTTTTTACCGATTTCCTTTGGCTCGATTCTGTTATCGCTATTGTCTTTGGTGTTATTATAATCTTTGCAGGTACCAAAGTAATTAAATCTGCTTTGTCAGGTATCATGGATGAAGTGGATTATGAATTGGTAAGTGAAATAGTAAAAGTTCTCAATCAAAACCGACATCCTGACTTTATTGATATTCACAACCTCAGGGTCATTAAATACGGAGCCGCCTTACATATTGATTGTCATATAACTATTCCGTGGTATTTTAATACTGTACAGGCGCATGATCAAGTCAAAAATCTGGAAGATTTATTGAAGTTAAATACTGAAAAACCTGTCGAATTCTTTATACATGTCGACCCTTGTCTTCCTCTCTGTTGTTTATCCTGTATTAAAGAAGATTGCCCTGAAAGAAAATCAGATTTTCAACAAAAAATTTCCTGGACGACCGAAAATATCATGCTCAACAAAAAACATGGGCTTTGATTTTCCTCTTTTTGTTAATTTTCCTCTTTTCTTTTTTTCAAATAATGCTTTTTTTTGGGATTGCATTCAGAAATTTGTACCTTTGCATTGCTTTTTGATTAAAGGGCTTTTTTGACTCTTTAAATCATAAAATAAACATTAAGATTAAATCTTTAAATTAAATTTTATCTAAATTTTTTTCATGGAAACTACTAATAAAGTGCAATACAAAGTAAAAGACATTTCCCTGGCTGCCTGGGGACGTAAAGAAATCGAATTGGCTGAAGCCGAAATGCCGGGTCTTATGGCCTTGCGTGATAAGTATGGTGAATCTAAGCCTTTAGCAGGTGCCCGTATTGCAGGATGTCTGCATATGACTATTCAAACTGCTGTCCTTATTGAAACATTGGTTGAATTAGGTGCCGACGTTACATGGTCTTCATGTAACATATTCTCTACTCAGGATCATGCTGCTGCTGCTATTGCTGAAGCCGGAGTTCCAGTTTTTGCCTGGAAAGGTATGAACGAGGAAGAATTTGACTGGTGTATTGAACAGACCTTGTTCTCATTTTCTGATGGTCAGCCTCTTAATATGATCCTTGATGACGGTGGAGACCTTACTAATATGGTACTAGACCGTTTCCCTGAAGTTGCTAAAGGTGTATATGGACTTTCTGAAGAAACGACTACAGGCGTTCACAGATTATATGAAAGAGTTGCTAATGGCACGCTTACTATGCCTGCTATTAATGTCAATGATTCTGTTACCAAATCTAAATTTGACAACAAATACGGTTGTAAGGAATCTTTGGTTGATGCTATCCGTCGTGCCACTGATACTATGATGGCTGGTAAAGTAGCTGTTGTTGCAGGATATGGTGATGTTGGTAAAGGTTCTGCTGCTTCACTTCGTGGTGCAGGCGCCCGTGTTATTGTTACTGAAATTGACCCTATTTGTGCGCTACAAGCTGCTATGGATGGTTTCGAAGTTAAAACTATGGAAAATGCTGTTTCAAGAGCAAACATCGTTGTAACTGCTACGGGTAATAAAGATATTATCAATGCTTCTCACTTCGAAGCGATGAAAGATAAAACTATCGTTTGTAATATCGGACACTTCGATAACGAAATCGATATGGGTTGGTTGAATGGTAAATACGGTGATTCCAAAATTGAAATCAAACCTCAGGTTGATCTTTACAATGTTAATGGTAATGATATTATCGTATTAGCTGAAGGCCGTCTTGTAAATCTAGGTTGTGCTACCGGACATCCTTCTTTTGTAATGTCTAATTCTTTTACCAATCAGACTTTGGCTCAGCTGGAAATCTGGAATAACAAAGACAACGACACTTACGAAAATCAGGTATACATGTTGCCAAAACACCTTGATGAAGAAGTAGCCCGTTTGCACCTTGCTAAAATTGGTGTTGAACTGACTGAACTATCAAAAGATCAGGCTGACTATATCGGGGTAACTGTTGAAGGTCCTTTCAAACCTGAACATTACAGATACTAGGAGATACTATATTTATATTTTAAAACCGTTCATCCTTCCGGATGAACGGTTTTTTTTATTTACCTGATGGGTGTGTTATTAAAAATCAATCATTTTATATCTACGAAAATACAAGATGTAAGTGGGGGGTATTAATTTACTATTGACTGATACTTAATTTTTAAGTCTCATGATAAACCAAAGAGATAAATTCGGAAAAATAAAAGATTTCCATTTTTATTGCAAAAGATGAAAAATACTCTTTGATGTTGGTTTTCTATTGTTTAATCAGCTTTACATTCAGTTCGCCCTTATTTCCTTTCAGTTTTATGAAATATACCCCGGCAGCTAAATATTCAAGATCTGCCTGATAGTTGTTGAGCCCTTCATATACGGTCCAGATTTTCTCCTGAAGTATTTTGCCGTTAATATCAACCAGATTTAGTTTGATATTCTCTGCTTGTTCTGCGTTCAGTTCAATTGTATATTTCCCTGCAGAAGGATTCGGATAAAGCAGTCCTGTCAGTGTGGGCCTGTCTTCATGATATATTCCTGTAATGTCAGGGCCGCCCCTACCGCAGCATAGGCATTTATCTTGCCCCATCCCCAGGTATTGTCTCCGGTGGCAGGTATTGTTCCCGTATAGGAATCAATGATTGCCGTACTGTACAATATGTTCTGAACCTGATAGGGGTCTAAAGATGGATTTGCCTGCAGCATCAATGCAATTATTCCGGCAGTGGCGGGGCTCGACATGGAGGTTCCCTGCAAAAAAGCATAGGAATAGGTATTGCTGTTGAGTGGCGATATATATTGATTGCTGACCAGGTTGTAATTCGATCCGCTTGATGTAAAGTCTGCATCGTAAGAATTGACTGCAGAAGCCAAAACAGATCCCGGACCGGCTATGTTCGGTTTCGTTCTCCCGTCAGCAGTAGGTCCCTGACTACTGAATGTGGTAATATTATTTAAGGATTGCCCAAAACTTAAAGTAGATCCGGAAATATTGGTGAATGTTGATTTTGAAGTATAGGCCCCTACAGCTATTGCTGAATTTGTTGATGCTATATCCGATGAAGACATGTCATCATCTCCGTTGGTAGCCCAAAAGTAAAAATCTTTGTAAAAGGCACTGTAATAACCGCTCGCACCCAATATATATCCCTGCCACATATTTATTGTACCGCTGTTTCCTTTTACCCTTATTGCCAGTTTTTCGGTAACCCTACTGTAAATATCGAGCAGTATATGTGATTTTCCGTTCTGTTCATTCGATACACTGGTCATTGTAATAAAGCAAGTGTCGTTGTTTGTTCCAATTAACTCTATTTGTTGTGTCTGGTTATCAATACAGAAGGTGTTGCTTGTTGTCTGTGGACTCAAACCGCTGTAGAGAGAAAACTCCACACAAAAATTTTGAATACTGTCACCCCAGATATCGACCCAGTTTGTCTTTGATGGCAGAGAACCATGAAATCCTATCAGGGTACCTACCACAGTATCGGTTGCACTGAATGTTTTCTTGATGTGGACTTTCTTTCCCCCGTTATTTCCTGCAGACAAGGTAAAGATTTTGCCGGG
>CAJQOX010000180.1 GCA_905480075.1 uncultured Aureispira sp.
AATCCCCCAATCAAAGGTATAAGGGTCGATTGCCCCGGGGGTGCCGCCACCGGCAGTAATTGTAGCAATACCATCATCTCCGCCATTACAATTGACAGCAGTAGTAGTAATAGAGGCCGTTACGGCCGAAGGTTCTGTTATAGTTACAGAAGTAGTGGCAGAACATCCGTTTGCATCCGAACCCGTTGCCGTATATACTCCAATTGCAGCATTCAGGCCGGTAGCCAATGCCGTGTTTTGAGGCGGGACCGTACTCCAAACGAAGGTAGGTGCCCCTGTTCCTCCAATGCCGGCAGCTGTGGCTGTACCGTCAGAGGCGCCGTTGCAAAGTGCATTGGTACTTATACTTGATGCCGTTACTGCTGAAGGTTCTGAAATAGAGACATTAGCAGTGACTGTACATGAATTCAGGTCAGTTATTGTGACCGTATGTGATCCGACAGATAATCCGGTTGCAATAGAATCTGTCTGTCCGCCGGCACTCCAAAGATAAGTGTAACTGCCAAAGCCGCCCGAAGGAGTGACGGTAGCAGTACCATCTGCAGGAATCAAAGCATTACAACTTAAATCACTACCTGTAACCGGTGCAAGAATAGCTGTTCCTACCGTAACTGACATAGTATCATACCCTTCACAACCTATTGCATCAGTAACAGTTACAATGTTTGTGCTTGTACTGTTTACCGTAATTAGCTGACTGTTTCCAGTCGGACTCCAGCTGTAGGTATTGAAACCCGGGCCGGCATCAAGATCAACAGTTTCGCCTGCACAGAGTGTGGTGTTTCCACTTGCTGTAATTACAGGTATTGGCCCAGGTACAACAGTTGTGGCAATTGAACCGGTGTCAAGGCAGCCGAATACATCTGTTGCAGTGACAGAAGTAATCTGAGTATTGTTAACAGTAATAGTTTGTGTAACTTCGGCGGTAGACCAAAGATAACTTATATACCCTGCGCCTGCATCAAGGGTAGCGGATTGTCCCGTACAAAATGAAGTAGGACCGGAACCAATGACCAAAGGGTCAATCGATGTACAACTTATAGCGCAACAGGTAAGGGAATCCGGAAGACCATCGGCACAAGATGAACCGGAAAGTCCGAAGACCAGTAACTGAACACATTGATTGGCAGTAAGACCCGTTACTACAAAACTATCCTGAGTAGCGGGCAATAATTGAGGGGCACCACCATTCACAGATACACTGTATCCTGCAACACCGGAAAGCAGATTCCAGTTAAAGCATACAGAATTAGGGGTCTGAGTTCCACAGCTTAGTACCGGTGCAACAATCGGAGCTCCAATGTTAACATCAATAAATCCGGTGTCTATACAGCCAAAAGCATTCTGTGCAATGACCATATAGGTGGTGTCAACAGAAGGGTTTACGAAGGGACTGTCACAAGGTAAACAGCTGATGTTGAAGTTCGGAGACCAGTTGAAGGTAGCTTGTGAAAGGTCCTGGAAATTTAAACACCAGTTATTTACGGTTCCGTTAATAACACTAACACCACTATTGTTATGAATGATCATCAATGTCCAGTTGCCATTTGTCGTTGCTCCTGTCAGGCCATTGAAACCTGTAATTCCACCCATTGGTAAAAATGCTGTATTGGCTGGCATTGAAGGGAAAGGAGCTAAAAAAGGAGCAAGATTGGTGTTTCCGGGATTGGTTGAGAATGTTGCACCAACAAGGGTTGTCCCGAAGCCTCCGTGTCTGCCGGTAATCTGTACGATCTCACCGCTTGGTGCTACCAGATAAATTGAAAGATGACCAATTGCATTGACACTAAGGTCCATACATAATTCCATTGATGATATCAGTGCAGCATTAACTGTTGCAGGGGCTACACCAGAAATATTGAGCGAAACAAAGGTTGTATCTTCAACAACCAGGCTGGCGGGTCCTGTAAAGCTGAAGTTCTGATTTCCCGGTCCTGCAGCAACAGATGCACCTATTTGTACAGACCCTCCATTACATATCGATACCGGTGAGTTAACATTCAGCGTAATAGGGTAGGGGGCAGAAATAGCTATAGTATCTGATTGTTGATCACAAACGCCATCGTTATAATTAACTATAAAAGTATCAGGAGTGAGTAAAACAGCAACCGGGTTTTGAATCGAAGCATTGTTTAGAGACGATGCGGGTGTCCATGCATAAGTTGGTACAGAAGGAAGGGTACCGTTATAAACAACATTTAAATTTAACTGAAGTGTGTCAAGCGCATTGGGGCAAATAAAATATTCATCAGAAGTGGCCTCAAAGGTTGTAATTCCCGTAACATCAATCACAAAGGTATCACGGGCATCACACTGACCACCGGGACTGCTTAATTCGTAAAAAATATTATGACTTCCGGAAGGTGTATTAGCTATATCTATTTCACCTGTAGCAGTATTTGCAAAAACGACTCCCGTATTGGAGGAGAATATTCCTCCCGGTGTTCCCGTAATAACAGGTACAGGATTTGTACTTTGTTGGCAATAAAAAGTATTGGGATAAGTGAAGCTGCCGTCAGGTACACCAATCACAATTATTCTGACGGTGTCTACAGTAATACAACCGCCATAGTTGAATTGTACTTCCATGACGATAGAATCAAATAAAACACCCACAGGCAAGGGAGGGGCACTGATAGAAGGTTGAGGCAAAGTGTCATTCGACAGGGTGGCAGGAGTTCCTGCAATTTGTGTCCACTGATAATGAGCAAAGCCTACGTAGGTTGTCGGAAAGGTATCAATTGGAATTAATATAGAATCTCCGGAACAAATTGTAGTATCTCTGAGGTTTATTCCGGGCACGATAACTTCTATTGGAATAACATCCTGACAAAGATTGGTGGGATTGGAGGATTGGATAGATAAATCAAAATAATGTGTGCCAACCTGAGACTGAGTAGGAGTCAGCAAGGCACCCAGGCTGATTGTGTCGTGATTCAGGCCGGGCTGTGTAAAAACTGTAGCTGAAGGGAAAACAGAGTTTATTGTTGTATAAGGTGCGTACAAGCCCAGTGTATCTGAAGAGTTACCGCCGGCCGTAATCTGTATACCGAGTTGATTGCCCGGGCAGACTACATACTGACCCACAGTACCTGCTGTATCAGTTAAAAAACCTTGGTTGATTGGTGCCGGAAGTGTGTCAAAATCGAATACAATATCACAAGGGCAGGCAATGTTTCCAGTACCGGAATTGGATGTGCTGAAAATATTTGTTGCTGCGTTGGCAAAATTGGTAATCATGAGAATGTACACTGAACCTGCTACGGCATTGGAAACCTGAACAAATTCAATAGGGGCAGAGTCGTAACTACAGGTGTCTACCACATTGCCGTTTGCTATTGTACCGTTTCCAAGATTGCCGCAGCTGTTTTGTGCTGCGAGTAAGTTCGGATAGGGGCCCCAAAGTATATAATCAATATCTACATTACTTGTGTTCAACAGCGTAATGTCAATAGACCCTGAGGTAGAAACTGTTAAAGTGAAAAATGTTGGATTGGGTTGTGTGCCAAGGCAACCATAATTATTTCCGAAAGGGGGGATAAGAGCGTTTACTGTTGCAGGATATTGATTGACACTGTCGCAGAATGGAGTAGCATTATAACAAGAGTCGCTTTGTGCTTGAAACTGTAAAGTAGTAGCACATATTAAAGAAAACAAGAGGAGGATATTGTATATCTGTTTCATGTTCAATATATTGATTCTTTTACTTTTGATTTTTATTTTACTGAGTTATTTGAGCTTTTTGAGAGCAGATTGGTTTTTTATGTAATTTATCTGTTCTAGGTTTTTCAATATTGCAGTCCGGTATTTTTGAAGAACAGCAGGGTCGGTATCTTTGTCCTTTTCCAGAACTTTTATTTTTTGCTCTATCTCAGATATCTGGTTTTTGAGAATAATTATCTCATTTTCTGAATTAAACTGTCTTTTTTGGCTGTTCTTTTTTGCTGATTTCATGGGACAGGTAGTACATGGTTTTTCGGCCAGTTGTTTTTTGTTCAGGGCTTTCATGTCTACTTTTTGATAACCAAGTTCAGACATTAGGTTCTCATATTGAGTGTCTTGTGCTGAGATTAGGGAGGAGTATAAGAAGAGTGAAATTGTAAAAAAATAATGCATAATTATATTTGTGAGAAGTTAAAAAACCTGTTTTTTGTTTATATAACGCGAATGTAAGTATACTTTGTATTACAGATGCTATTTTGGCATTAATAAAAAGTAAGTAAAAGAAGGACTCAAAAGAATATAATATCGTAAGAGACGTAAGGCTTTGGGTGTAATTCTTAAATTTCTTTTATGAAATGCATCTTATTTTTCATATTTTAAAAAAGCAAAGGGGGTAGATGTAATGGTATGAGTCGGTGTAACTAATTGTAAAATAGTGGTTTGTGTAAAGGGGTGGGGTGGCGATAGAAAATGTATTAATGAAAGAATATTCTGTATAACTTGAAAAACGTGTACTTTAATGAAAATGTTGCCTGCCTTTTTTTATTATTTTTTATTTAACTATTTTGAAATTAATTAAAACAGTCCAATTATTAGATATTATTGAATAGACTGAAAGTTTTATTTTGGATAGACTGAATTATCTATGATCTGCTGATAATATTCTTCGTATACAGGTAAAATATTAGCAATGTCAAACGTCTTTGCCTGTTGTAATGCGTTCTTTCTGAACTGTTGATGGTTGTTTTCATCTGACAGGATTTTAATAGCATTCTCTGCCATGTTATCCACATCTCCGATATTGCTCAGGTAACCCGTTATTCCATGTTTGTTTACCTCGGGAAGTCCTCCTGCATTCGATGAGATAACCGGAACTTCACAGGCCATTGCTTCCAGTGCAGATAAACCAAAGCTTTCACTACCCGAAGGCATCAGAAACAAATCAGATATAGCTAGTAATTCTTCTATTGCATCTTGTTTTCCCAAAAAACGGGTGTGCTCACAAATATTTAATTCGCGGCATAACATTTCCATGTTCTGACGTTCAGGACCATCTCCGATTAATAATAATTTTGTTGGGACCTTTTTAATAATTCTTGAAAAAACACGAATGGCGTCATCTACCCTTTTTACTTTTCTGAAATTTGATATATGGGTGATTATTTTTTCTCCGTTTGGAGAAAGCGCTTTTTTGAAATGATCTTTATCGGTTTTTTTGAAGCGCTGAAAATCAATAAAATTAGGGATGACCTTTATATCTTTGTCAACATTAAAAAATTTCAGGGTGTCCTGTTTAAGACTTTCAGAAACAGCAGTTAATCCATCAGATTTGTTCATTGCAAAAGTGACTACAGGCGCATAGGCAGGATCTTTGCCCACCAATGTAATGTCGGTGCCATGAAGGGTGGTAACTATAGGTATATATATCCCTTCGTTGAGTAATATTTTCTTTGCCATATAAGCAACAGAAGCATGTGGGACGGCATAATGAACATGCAAAATATCCAGTTTGTCGTATTTGACAACATCGACAAGTTTAGAAGCAAGTGCCGTCTCGTAGGGAGGGTAGTCAAACAAAGGATAGTTTGCAAACCGAACTTCCTTATAGAAGATATTTTCATGAAAAGAATCCAATCGGGCAGGCTGACGGTAGGAAATAAAATGTACCTCATGACCTCGGGAAGCAAGACCTTTGCCAAGTTCTGTTGCAACAACACCTGAACCTCCATACGTCGGATAACAAACAATGCCTATTTTCATCTTTTATATTTATATTTTAATTATTTAAATTAAATAATCAATAGTGATTTTTCTGATTACCGGAAATGTAAAAATAGTCATTCACATTTCTTAATCAAAAAAAAACTCTTTTTTATAAAGCAATATAGTATAGTAACAGAGATATTCTCCATAGGTTCTATAAATTTCTGTTTTATTAAGATAATTATTAGCTTTGCTTATAATATAAATTAAGTTTTTTTAAATAATTAAACAATTATGAATAAAATTGACCCTAAGGAACTTCAACAATTTTTAGAGAAATCCCTCGACGAAGATGTAAAAGATGGCGATCATACTTCTTTAGCTTGTGTTCCTCATACGGCTATGGGAAAAGCGAAGTTATTAGTCAAGGCAGATGGAATACTTGCAGGCCTTGAAATAGCAAAGAAAATTTTTATGTATGTAGATCCCGATTTCAGAATAGAGGTATACTTTAATGACGGAGACAGTATAAAATACGGGGATATTGTTTTTGAAGTTATTGGTAAAAGCCAATCTATTTTGAAGGCTGAAAGGTTGGTGCTCAATACAATGCAAAGAATGAGTGGTATAGCTACTATGTCCAGTCAGTTCGTGCAAGCTGTTAAGGGCTTGAATGTGAAGATTCTCGACACCCGCAAAACTACTCCAATGTTGAGATTTCTTGAGAAACTTGCAGTCCGTACAGGAGGTGCTACAAATTACCGTACAGGATTGTACGACCGGATAATGATAAAGGATAACCATGTAGATTTTTGTGGTTCTGTGACAAAAGCAGTTCTGAAAACACATGAATATCTGAAAGAAAAGCAACTTGATCTGGAGATAACACTCGAGGTCAGAAATATGGAAGAATTGAAAGAGGCAATTGAAGTAGGACAGATAGGAAGAATTATGCTTGATAATTTCGATGTTAATACTATGATTGAGGCTGTAAAATTAATAAACAAGCAATTTGAAGTAGAAGCATCCGGTGGAATCACTATGGAAACTGTCAGAGAATATGCAGAAACCGGAGTCGATTTTATATCCGTAGGGGCACTTACTCATTCTTATAAAAGTCTGGATCTGAGTTTAAAGAAAAATTAGCCTTAATTATATTATGATTGACATTCAGCTTCTTTTTAATCTATTTAATTACGGCGTACTGATTCCCTGGTCTCTGATGATTTTATTGCCAAAATGGAAAGGTACGCTTTGGATGGTCAGAACCTATCTGCCTGTTGTGATTATTGCAGTTTCTTATTTGTTTCTGACCTTATGGGATGTTTTTATAATACAGGCAGCAGCAGTTGATTTTTTATCACTCCAATCTATAAAGTCCGCTTTTAGCAGAGACATTGTAATGTTGATAGGATGGATGCACTATCTTGCATTTGATATGTTTGTAGGTATGTGGGAATTCAAAGATTCACGCAGTATCAATTTGCCCCACCTTATATTAATTCCTTGTTTGTTGCTCACATTAATGTTGGGGCCGGTGGGGTTTGTTTTATATTGGGGGGTCAGAAAAGTGTATAAGAAATAACCCGCATCACAGGATGCAATTATGCGATTGTGGCTACAAAGGAGATGAGCATCATCGTAACAATAAGGGCCCAAAACCTGGGACTTTGATAAATGCTCACACCTTGTTCCGAGATATCTCTGCCGATCTGAATGATAATAACAGAAAAAAATAAACTCAAAATAAGCATAAGTCTTTGTTTGGGATGTTTTAAAATATGATTTGTATCTATAATTTATACAACTCCAAAAAAGATACCAAAAGTTCCCTTTTATCACAGGTACTTTGAAAATTAAATCAGTACCGATTTAATTTTGCTTTAGTTAGTATAAACGATGTTTTTTTTAATTTTACTCGGTGATTATTCAGGAAGTACATTTATTTTTTTTGATTCTGTATCAGAAATTGAAGAAGGTAGATTAGATAGTGAGTTAGCAGGGAGGGTTGGAGATGTTATTAATGAATGGACCTGAATAAAAAAGGTCAAGTTACCGAAGTAACTTGACCAGAAAACTAAACCCTAAAACCCATGAAGTACTAATATAGGATAAATTATTTGAAAAAGAAACTTTAACGCTGTATTTTTTAAAAAAAGTTGCTTTTTATTGTCTTTTAACTTAATTTTTGTTTTTCTATGACATTTTTGTGACACTAAATGGCTAATTTGGAGAAATTAAGTTTTTTCTTAACATATTATTAATAATTATCTATGATCTTTCAGAAGGTTATTCACGGAGATCATTCTGATTTGATCAATTTATTGGATAAGTTGGATTATAAGAAAATACAAAATTATTATAAGCAGGGTTTTGGTTCTAAACTTTTTTTGTTGGAGATTACATTGGTCGTAACAAACAAATCAGAGAGACCTTGATTCAAATGGCTTTGAGAGAAAAATGTGAATAAATAAGCAGGGATCAATATTCCGAGATACCACTAAGATGCCTTCCGGATTGAGAAGTGTCGGGATTTTATTTCTAATACTCTCAAAATGGGAAACCTGTTTTTTTTGGCATTATTGCTAAAGGTATTCTACTGCTTATGCTGTCAAATACGGGTTGCTTCTAATTGTAGTGTTGCAAAGGGAGCAGCGCTGCTTATCTGCCGCCACAATACGATGCAGCAGATGAATTATAAAAGTTTTGTTCGGGTTGATGTACCTGATAAGAATGATTGACAGCTTTCATTTGATCTGCTGTTAAAATATATTAATTTTTTGATTATTTGTCAACTCCTGTGCTTATAAAATAGTAACTTTATATAAATAATATTTATCCTGTTGACACTGCCTTATCTCACTTTCAGATAGGTGTTTGGTTCTAAAAATTTTCATTGATGAAAATCTGGGTCTTACTTACTTTATTCTTTTATTCTTTTTTTTCTGTATCTATGATTGCTCAGGATGAAAAAGAATTTTATCAATCTGCGTCTGAGAAATATCGGACCGGACTATATATTGAAGCAATAGAGGATTATACTAAATCTTTAGAAATTAAAAAAGGCTATACTTTCTCACTTTTTGGAAGAGGACTTGCTTATATTAATATTGGAGAATTCAAAAACGCATTGTCTGATTTTGAAAAAGTCGCAGAGCTGAATCCTCGGTTTTTGAATGTTTATTATTCCAGAGGAAGGGCAAAGTACTTCCTTGATGATTACGAAGGGGCGATGACAGATTTTAAAAGTGCCATTTTAATTAATCCTATGAATTCTTATGCTTTGATCGGCATAGGTAATTGTTTACATGCCCTGGAAGAATATCACGCTGCTATGGATTATTATAATAAATCTATAGAGATAGATTCAGATAATCATAATGCCTTTCTTTCCAGGGGAATTTCTCATGAAGCACTCGGGGAATATGAATCTGCTATTATTGATTTTGACAAGGCGATTGATATGTCTCCAAAAGATGCCCGTGCATTTTCGAACAGAGCTTCTGTGTATGTCAAAATGAAAAAGTTTAAACAGGCAGATTTTGATTTCAACAGGGCCATCGAATTAATGCCGGATTTCGCTCCGTTTTATCTGAAAAGGGCAGCGTCCCGAAGTTGGCAAAATAACCTGCAAGCTGCACTCGACGATTTAAATACTGCTATCGGTTTTGACCCTGATAACTATTCTGCCTTTTGTGCCAGAGGAAAAATTAAAGCAAAAATGAAAGATTATGATGGGGCGATCACTGACTTAAATTCTGCCGTAAAGATTAATCCTTCTTTGATTGTTGCATTTTTGAGTAGAGCTGCAATCAAGGCTGAAATTTCTGACAACAAAGGTGCGATTGCAGATTATTCAAAAGTTATCGAATTAAAACCAAGTAATTATGATGCCTTTTGTAAGAGAGGATTCCTAAAGCTTGATAGCGGTCAATACGATGAAGCAATTGTTGATTTTAATAAGGCGATTTCTCTTAAGTTACATTTTGCTGATGCCTTATTGGGAAGGGCAGAAGCTAAATGCAAAAAAAATGATCAGAAAAACGCCTTGAATGATTTCGATAAGGCCATTAAAATTAAACCGGAATTCATTAAGGCAATCGCAGGACGTGCTGCTGCCAAATCTATCCTCCTTGATTTTAAAGGTGCCTTGCAGGATTATGCTAAAATTATTAAATTAGAACCTCAGAATGCAGCTGCTTACTATTTCAGAGCTTATGTAAAAATTAAATCAGGTAATACAAAAGCCGCCTGTGCCGATTTTAAAAAAGCTAATGAACTGGGACATAAGAAAGCGGGTAATTCTATTTCCGAATTCTGTGGTGGCTGATTATTTTCTCTCGCTGAATTATTTTATCCATGTTCAAAAATGCTATTGTCCGTAAACCTTGTAAGAACCTGATTAATGGAATTTCTTATGCATCCCTCGGAATTCCTGACTACCTTTTGTCGATAAGACAACACGCTCAATATGTCAATGTTCTCGAATCTCTCGGTTTGAATGTTCAGGTCCTTGATGCAAAAGAAGATTTCCCTGATTCTGTTTTTGTTGAAGACGTTTGTCTCTGTACCCCCTATTGTGCTGTCATTACTAACCCGGGGGCAGCAAGTAGAAAGGGCGAGATAGTAAACATGGAAGAGGTCCTTGGTAATTATTATAGCAATATATATAGTATTGTTTATCCTGGTACGCTCGATGCAGGAGATGTTATGATGGTAGGGACTCATTTCTATATAGGCCTTTCTGAAAGGACAAATGCAGAAGGTGCAGCACAGCTTATTAATATTCTGAAAAATAATAAGCAGTCGGGGTCAACTGTCCCTCTCAAAAAGGTACTGCATCTCAAAACAGGTGTTTCTTATCTCGAAAATAATATCTTGTTGGTTAGTGGTGAATTTATAACAGCTCCTCAGTTTGATGAATTCCAGAAGATTTTGGTCGATGAGCCTGAATTATATGCTGCAAATTCTCTATGGGTTAATAATAGCGTCCTTGTTCCGAAGCATCACCCTGAAACTAAAGAAAAAATTTCAGCAGCTGGATTTTCTATTGTAGATGTTGATGTTTCTGAATTTCAAAAATTAGATGGTGGACTAAGTTGCCTATCGCTCAGATTTTAATGTTCTCGCCTTGCATTTTTTTTCATTGCTCTTCTTTCTGTCTAAAAACAGCTCAGTAGAGAGGCACCTGAAATAGCTTAATTCAAACTTGCCTATTGCTAATCAAATTTGATTTTTTCTGAGGAATGTAGTTCCGGTAGTCATCTATTTCTAACTTGTTTTTTGTTTAACTTTTGATGTTTTTTGGTTAAACAGTTATTGTTTAACAAAAAAATTATTTTTTGTTTAACTTGAGTTTTATTGCATAAATAATTGTTTGTCAATTGCTTATGTAGTATATTGCTTTTTGTTTCTTCTTTTTTGTTTAAGGTAAAGCAAAAAAAAGTTAAACAAAATTTGTTTTTTGTTTAACTATGACATAGATTTGCTTAAACAAACGGTATACAAATACTCAAATTATTCAACTATAAAATATTTATCACTATGTTGGCATTAAATTTTAATAACGAAATAACGAAACTCCAATCTGTGCTACACAACTTTGCTTACAAACTTACAAAGAATAGTGAAGACACAAAGGACCTATTTCAGGAAACCGCTTACAGGGCTTATGTTAATAAGGATAAATTTCGTGAAGGAACGAATATCAAAGCATGGCTTTTTACTATCATGAGAAATATTTTTATTAATAACTATCGTAAAAAAATCAAAAATAATACTATTCTTGATTCTACAGACAATCAATATTACCTTAACTCAGGTTCTGTTTCGGTTGTTAATGATGCCAACTCATCCATTATGAGAGATGAGTTACAGGATTTGGTAGATAGTTTGGATGATGGAATCCGTATCCCTTTTCTGATGCACTATTACGGATATAAATATCAGGAAATTTCTGAACAAATGGATTTGCCTTTGGGAACTATTAAGAGCAGAATATTTTTCGCTAGAAAAGAACTTAAGGCTTCTGTCAAGTCCCTTTATGGTTCTTCCCTTAACCGTTCTTAAGGTAACTTTCCTAATACTTGTTTAATGTTCCGGTAATTTTGCCGGAACTTTTTACTCTCGTATTTTAGTGTCTGGTATAATCCACTGATCTTATTTTTTTAATATATTCTATAAGACGGTTCATAAAATCAGTAGTCATGTGATAAGCAATTGTCGGCTTGTCTACTATCAGGATTTCATACATTACAAATTCTTCGACCATCTCATTGTCAAGACATTTACCAAAAGCTTCCATGGTTGGATAATTACGTTTGTCATCCTTTTTAAGGCTGTTGTGGGTCATGAAAGTTCCTATTGTTGCTTCCATCTCCATCTGAAACATGTGATCTGTAACCTCTTGTTGTTCCTTTATGAATTTATAATCACTGTCAAAATTCCAAACTGCTTTGTACATGCCGTAGGTCAGCCAGATTCCATCAGCGGCAATTACTACTTTATTACCATCCTGGTATAAATACATTTTCGGATCAAACCCCCAGTTTCTGTAATAGATTTTGTCATGTTTTTTGTAAATATCGATCATTCTTTTTAATAGACGCGGATGATTTCTATTGTAAATATGTGCTATAGTTATTGTGTGAAGGGCGCGTTCTATCTCATTTTTTTTCAGGAATATTTCTGCCATTTGCCAATGCGCCAGATAATCAATCGGATTTAATTCAATTGCCTTCTGCAAACATTCCATCGCTTCTTCGTATCGTCCTTCTTCGTAGTATGTTTCACCTTTAAAAGTATGTAATTGTGCATTTTGTGGATTCTTTTTCAGGCATTTATTGTAAAATATGCGTACTTTTTTGTAATTTGGACCTTCTGTGCCAAGCATAGTTCGTGCTTTGTTTTTCCATCTGCTAACTTCGGGTGTTTCCTGATTCTTATATTGACGTTGATGTTCACGATTGTTTATT
>CAJQOX010000181.1 GCA_905480075.1 uncultured Aureispira sp.
GGCGCCTGTTATTGCAAAAGCTGCTCGTGAACTAGATATTCTTACGGTCGGTATTGTTACTGTTCCTTTTACCTTTGAAGGTCGCCGTCGTATGAAACAGGCTATGGAAGGTCTGGAGGAATTACAAAAAAATGTTGATACACTCATTGTTATTTCAAACGATAAATTACGCAAGATACACGGTAACCTGCAGTTGAGTGAGGCTTTCTCTAAAGCGGATGATATTCTTATGACTGCTGCTAAAGGAATTGCTGAAATTATTACTGTACCGGGGCATGTGAATGTAGATTTCGAAGATGTTAATACCGTAATGAGAGATTCAGGTGTTGCAGTTATGGGAACGGCTTCTATGGAAGGGGACGACCGGGCTATCAGAGCAGTAGAAGCTGCTTTGCAATCTCCTCTTCTTGAAGACAATGACATCAAAGGCGCTCAGCATATCCTCCTTAATATTACCTCAGGTACCAAAGAGGTAACAATGGACGAAGTATTTGAAATTACCGAATTCGTTCAGGAAGAAGCCGGCTATGGCACCGACCTGATCTGGGGAAATTGTTATGACGAATCTCTGGGCGAACAGATTTCTGTAACGGTTGTAGCTACAGGCTTTGATACTGATAAGGTTCCGGAAATTAAACGTGAGGAAAAAGAACAGATCATTGAGAAAAAAATTCGCGTTTCGCTCGACGATGAGACAAAGGATAAAAGTAAAATGCCTGTCAGTTCTTTTATCTCAGATAATTTACCCAAAGAGGAGAAAAGCATTGAATTTAATATTTCTGAAAAAAAATCTGATACTATCAATCAGCAGCTTCCTTTGGATAGTGACCCTGATGTCAATCCTGTTGTTGATGAAAAATCTGCTTTGACCAATGATAAAGTTGAAAGCCTAGAAGAAAGAAGACAACGTCTGAAAAACCTCAGTATCAAACTTAATAACCCGGAGGTTCTTAATGAACTTGAAAATAAACCGGCTTATCTTCGTAAAGGGGTCTCATTGGATTATGTGGAACATTCTTCTGATTCCAATGTGTCCAAATGGGTTATTTCTGATGATGAAGAACCGGAAATAAAAGACAATAATTCCTTCTTGCACGATAACCTTGATTAGAATCTTATTCTGATCGTACATTTTTAGATATTGGATTTTAGACCTGTTGGATTGATGTTGGAAATCTGATGTCTGATATTATATTGTTCTTTTATGAACCCTCTGTTAAAAATTTTAGGTTTAATGTCAGGAACATCTTTGGATGGCTTGGATATTGCCTATGTTGAAATTTACCAGATTCAGGGGGAGTTTTTTATCGAAAATAAATTTTTTAAAACTTTTCCCTATGATAATCTTCTCAGGGAAAAGTTGTTAAAAAATATTTCTCCGGCTTCTGCCAACCTTCGTGAAATCAGTCAGTTGAATTTTGACCTCGCTGATTTGTTCGCTGATAACATTTTTCAGTTTTGTGAGCAATTCAACCTGCAATTAAATGATATAGACTTAATTGGCTCGCACGGACATACCTTTTATCATCAGGTAGAAGGGGCTCGGGTCTTATCTACTCTTCAATTGGGCGAACCGGCATTGATCGCTGCCAAAACAGGAATTACTACTGTTGCTGATTTCAGACCTGCAGATGTTGCTGCAGGTGGGCAGGGGGCTCCACTAGTCCCTTTTCTTGATAAGGTTCTTTTCAAAAACAAAAATAATATTGCGCTACAGAATATTGGGGGTATAGCCAATGTCTCCTTTATTGCTTCAGGGAAGATAACAGCCTTTGATAACGGCCCGGGGAATATGTTGATGAATTCCATGATTTCTTTTCTCTCAAAGGGAGAACTTAACTATGATCACGATGGACTTTGGGCTGCCAAGGGAAGGGTTAATTCCATAGTTTCTGATTATTGCTTTCAACACGAATACTTTAGTCAACAAGCTCCGAAAACTACCGGCAGGGAACTTTTCGGAGAACAGTACAGCCGACAACTTTACGATAAATTCAGCCATCTAAATTTATCAAATCAAGATTGGTTGGCTACCCTTACCTTTGTTGTTGCTAAATCTATTGTTCAAAGTTACCATGATTTTCTTCCGGTATTCCCTGATGAAATAGTTATTAGTGGGGGAGGGGCACTGAATCCTGTCCTGATGTTGATGATTAATGAAAATTTGCCGGCTGATACTATCTTGTCTACTATTGATGATTATGGTATTAATTCAGAAGCTAAGGAAGCAGTAGCCTTTGCTTTACTTGCTTATTGTACGGTATTTGCTATTCCAAATAATCTGCCAAAGGCTACAGGTGCTGACCATAAAATACTAATGGGAAAAATCTGCCCGGGTAAAAATTACCATAGCACGCTGTTAAGAAAAATGGCTCCTGATGATGCTTATTCTGAAACTACGGAGTCCAATAATTTATTGTCCCGGAATTTAGATATGCTCGAGCCTGTCGAAATTGTAGAATTGATGAACAAGGCAGATTATGATGTCCTGAAGGCTGTAGAAATGGTAAGTCAGGAAATTGCCACTGTTATGTCTTTGATCATTGCTTGTTTGAAAAATGATGGCAAATTATTTTATATTGGGGCAGGTACTTCAGGAAGGCTCGCAGTACTTGATGCCTCTGAATGTCCGCCCACTTTTAAAACAGTCCCGGAATTGGTTCAGGGCATCATTGCCGGAGGGAAACAGGCATTGACCACTTCTGTTGAACATGCGGAAGATTCTGCTGAATTGGGACGGAATGAAATTCAAAATAAAATGACCGACAAGGATATCCTCATCGGTATTTCAGCAAATGGACGGGCACCCTTTGTTTTGGGGGCATTGAAAGAGGCCTATGCTATGGGGGCTCAAACGGCTTTAATTACTTGCAATAACCTAAAAAAAGAACCTTATATTCAGCAGCAGATCTATTTAAATGTTGGCCCGGAAGTACTCTCAGGTTCCACAAGACTGAAAGCAGGAACAGCTACAAAAATGGTGCTTAATATGTTTACCACAGGAGCCTTTGCTAAACTTGGGAAGGTTTATGGTAATTATATGGTGGATTTGAATGTATCCAATAATAAATTGAAGAAAAGAGCCCTTAATATTATCTCTACTATATCAGGGGTCTCTCAACAAAAGGCTGAATATTTGTTGTCAATTTCAAAAGGCTCTGTGAAATTGGCATTATTGGTTCAGATGAAAGCTATTGAAGTAAAAAAAGCAGAAGAACTACTGGCTATATACAATGGTTTTCTAAGAAAAGCACTAAATCATCAGGTTATATAACCCTGTTAGTGTCAAAAGATCTTGCTTCTTATTTTGAAAGTCAATCAAAAAATCAGATATTTACTTTCACTGAAAACTCAATTTCCAAATTTATTTTTAATTCAATATCTGATAATCTATTCCCTTTTTAAGATATACATGTCTGAAATAAATTATAATAATAGAATATTTAAGCCTATTGTCAATGATGACAAAGGGGTGGTTACTAATAATACAACTTTTTATTACCGTCAGAGAGGTTCTGTTATCTGGGGAACTTATGAAGGAGGTGGTATTGAGGTCGGTACGATTACCGGTAAAATACTCGGAAACGGAAAGTTGAATTTTAATTATCAACACGTTACTGTCAAAGGTATTCTTATGACAGGATTTTGCGAATCTACTCCGGAAAAACGATCGAATGGCCGTATCAGACTCTTTGAAAAATGGCAGTTGACCAATGGTGATAAGTCGGAAGGAGTATCTATCGTAGAAGAAGTAATTTCTAAGGGGTAGAAGTTTTTCTGTTTATGATTTTCTGTTTCTGATCTGTTATTTTGGTTGTTGGATTTTACCTTATTTATCCTTTCCCAGAATTTTCATATCTTTAATTGATGAACTCTTCCTACAGAACTACCTTCGGCCTACAAAAAGCGCTCAGACAACCGAATATGTCTGGCGAGATTATCGTCTTTTTAAATAAATCCGAAAATGCTGACCTGAGTCAACTCGGA
>CAJQOX010000182.1 GCA_905480075.1 uncultured Aureispira sp.
ACAATCAGCAATTGTTCAGAAAAATTACTAAAGCAGACTTCGAAGTACTACTGAATTCTGCCCCGCCGGATGGTCCTTGTTTTGATACCGAAGACTGTGAAGGGGCAGACGAATGGAAATCATTCAACAGATGGGTGCGCCCGCGTTATAAAAACGGCAATCCCTTCAAAGTGAAAGCCGAAACACCTGGTCTCGATTATATGTTGTTATATAATCTCTACCATTATTATTATTCCGATGAATTGCCGGTGTATAAAAGATCGGATGCTTTCTGAATTCGGATATATAGTGAAAGTATCTTTGGCTTGTTATGTTATTACAAGAAAAATTCCTTCTTAAACCGCAAACCACTCATCCCGGCTTTATCATATGCTGCTTTCATTGCTGATGACATATACAAGCCACCTGAACTGATCAGATCATACTTCAGGAATTGAGAATCAGGATGTAGTTTCAGTTGTTTGGCCTTAATGTATTTTTCGGTGTCAGGACTTGGTTTTTTTAGCAGAAAATCATCATAATCCTCGAAAATCACCTCCTTCATCTTGGCATAATGTACTTCGCTGAAGGTGGATTTACTGAAATCGGTATCCTTTTCAATTTCCTGCCTTTTGAAAAAAATATATTGGTAATCCCTCTTAATTTTTTCTTTCCTGACAAAACTCATAGGATATACCTTGTGTTCAGGAAGTTTAAATTTATTCAATAATGCCAGAAATCGCTGATTACAAATCAGTCCCTCCGCCTCATTCATGAAACTTGCTGTGAGAATATCCGATAAGGGCAGGGCCGGAGCAGGACAATAGGGAAGATTCCTGAAATTTACCGATTCCGGAAAGGTCTTGCTTTCGTAGTGTTCTGTCAGATTAAACAGGGATTCGTCTCCCTCTTCTGCATAGCCCTCCGGAAGTTGTTCAAATTGTGCCCGCCCGTTGTACAAAGGACAGATAAGTCTGTAATATATGCCTGCTTCAGCCATCTTATTTGCCCTTTTTATCCTGTACAGGCTGAACCTCTTCCCATAAAGGGTATTTTATCGCTAATTTTTGGATGGATTTATGATCTGAATTATACCGATATACATGATATTGAGCAATCAGATTCAATAAGGCTTTTTCGTTCATTTTCAACCCGTATATTTCTGTCAGACTATCGAAAAAAACATATTCAGCCTCTTCAAGATAGGTACTCGAAAGTAACATCTGTTCCCAGAATTCAATGCCTTCTATTACCTTTTTGGGCATAAAAAACCAATCACTATAATCTAGGCTGAAAGGTTTTTTCGACGCTGCAATTTGACCCCATACTTCCAAAAATGCTTTTTCCTCTCCTTTAGCACCTGATGCAGATGCAAGACACTGCAGATGTGCATTGTCAGGATGCTTCATCTCCGAAACTTCTTTTATAACCATGTCGAATTGTTCCGACGCCAGCTTTTCATTGAGCTGCCAGACAATATTATCTGTAGTCAAATAGGGTTCTTTGCTGTAGTTGATGCTGTCAATGATTTCTGCTTTATCTGAAATCATATCCTGATCATCCGGCAATTTATCCAGGGCAATATTTATATATTTCAAGGCCTCCTGATAATCTCCGCACTGAAGATTCATATGGGCAATTTCACGATAGGCAACAATTGAATCTTCATCGTATTCCAATGCTTTTTTGTAATACTCTATCGCTTTTTGAGGGGCATCATTAAAATCACTGACATCGCCGGCAAGATACCAACAATCGGCTATCAGTTCCATCTTGCCGGGAAGCAACAGATCGGCGAGTCCAAGATAGGGGAGGTATACGCTTTTAAACCATTGATACCCCTTGCTGTGAAGCTTCGATATACCCCCGTTCTCTGTTTCTGTAAGAAATTTTAAGAGCCTTCCTTTGTCCATGTTTATTTGATTTTTTACTTTCTTTTCAATGATGATTTTTTCTGTGATGTTTTTCCTCCTCCTTTACTGATTTTTTTCTTCTTGGCCTTTCTTTTCGCTATCATTTCTTTTTCCATTACTATGTTAACTTCCTTGTCTGATACTCCGATTCTGACCATAGTGCCGGAATTGAATTGTATGTAATCCTTCTCGATTCCATCACTGAAAACCACACCATTATTAGGCATCAGAGATTCAAGCCTCAATTCATTTGATTTTGTAATGTTACCCGATATTGTTTCTATTCCCGAAGCCTTGCTTAAAAAAGGTTCCCGGACCACAAACATCAGTTCCTTGTCATCCCATTGTAAAGTACGGGATTCTGCACGGATATTTGTCCCGCATAGCTGCCCGATGCCCCGTTGCATATTAAAAACTGAACTCATCCAACCGGTAGAACCTGCTCCGGTACTTATAATTAATCCACTCGAAGAATGATTTTCAGTCCTGTTGTTGAAATTTATTGTGTACCTCGAAGAAGTATGTGTGGCTGAACCAATGTAAAAATCGTTGAAGGCCAGAAGAGTTTGTCCGTCGCTGAACTTTGCCTCTGCCATCGTAACATTTATTGTGCTGCTCGAACTGCCCATAATATTGTCAAGCCCCGCTTGTATATTGTCCTTATTATAGGGTAGCAAAACACCATCGTATTGTTCAGGGTCCGGGTTGACCCCGATAATAGGTTGCCCCTTAGCATATTTTGCTGTGTTAGCAACCAATCCATCCTGCCCGATGACGATAATTAACTGATTATCAGAAAATATAAAAGAGGAGATAAAGGACCGGTCAATTACCTTGTATTTTATCGTGTTTGAAAGAATCTGACACAGCCTGTCGAAAGAACGGTAAAAATTGTCGTGCTCCCGTTCATAAAATCCGTAATCACTGTTGTTGCTTTTCAGATAAAATTCAACCTGATTGATCGTGTTGAATCGCTCCGTCATCATCTCCAGTCTTGTCTTGCTGCGGATGACGATAGCATAATCCAATGTTCTGAACTTCTTCATTGTTCGATTTATTAATGCTGCTGTTGTTCAGTGATATTCTGAAGAAGGTCGGGCGTAATGTTCAATGTGCCTATTTTCTGTGCATTCTCCGCCATCTCCCGAAAAGCGATCGCTATGTTTTCCTTTGAACCAACATTGCCCGAAAGTGCCATGATCGTCTTCCAATCCAGGTCTTTGTAGGGTTTAATATGTGAAGCTATCTCATAACTCTTTGCATCCGATTCCTT
>CAJQOX010000183.1 GCA_905480075.1 uncultured Aureispira sp.
CTCATGAAAAAAATCATGGATATGTCTTTGAAGTGCCTGCGTCCGAAAAAATAAGAATAAAATATCCGGTCCCGCTCAGAGATATGGGACGTTTTAATCATGAAGCAGTAGCTGTGGACCCGAAGACGGGTATCGTCTACCTTACCGAAGACAGACACGAAGGCCTTTTTTACCGCTTTATCCCCAATGTGAAAGGCCAACTGATTAAAGGGGGGAAATTGCAGGCGCTCGCCTTTGTCTGGAAAAATAAAATGGATACCCGAAATTGGTTCGACCTCACAATTAAACCCAATGTGAATTATGCCGTTAAATGGATCGATATGGATAATGTCGATTCTGATAAAGATGACCTCAGATTCAGAGGACACAAAAAGAACGCTGCAATTTTTGCCAGAGGAGAAGGTATTTGGTTTGGTAATAATGAACTTTATTTCGCCTGTACCAATGGAGGGAATACTAAAACAGGACAGATCTTTAAATATATTCCTTCCGAAAAAGAAGGGACTTCTGCTGAAAAATCTGAAAAATACTATCCCCGTCTTGAATTATTCACCGAACCCAATGATACCTCTGTTCTCAGATATTGCGATAACCTCACTGTCGCTCCTTGGGGCGATGTTATCTTTTGTGAAGATGGTATTCATCCCAGAATTTTTGGCATTACCCCTAAAGGTAAATTCTATCATATTGCTGAAAATATAGGATATCTCTCTGAATTTGCAGGTGTTTGTTTCTCGCCGTCAGGAAATACTCTCTTCGTTAATATTCAGGTGCCGGGCCTTACCTTAGCTATTACCGGCGATTGGAAACGTCTTAAAACTTAATTCATTTTTTAATGTTTTACCTTAATGAAAACACTCAAAGAATTTTTGGAGAAATATCAAATCGATCATTCTGTATCACTTGACCTTCATAACTTTGGAAGCGTTTATAAAGGTGTCGACGAAAATCAAAATGCCTGGGCTGTGAAATGTAGCGAAACACACCCCGATTTTGATAATGGCTTGTTCGTCAATCGTTATGCCATCGCGAAATCCCTGAATCATCCTAATTTGTTAAATTACGCTGATACTTATTGCTTCAAAGAGGTCATGATTACCAATGTTGCTCTTATGCCTCTGCTCGAAATGGGCTCACTTAATAACCTGACGGATCTCAAACATTTTGACAAAGTTTTAATTGTTAATCAGATTCTTGATGCACTTTTTTATTTACATAATAATAATATAGTATGGCAAAATCTATCCTGTAAACATGTTTTATTGATTAAAGAGTTTGGTAACCTTGTCCCTAAAATTATTAATTATGGTAATCAGGATAAAATTCCAATCCCCTTTTTTGCCGATTATGAATACCTGGCGCCGGAACAGTTTGATGAGAATTCAGAGATTGACCCAAGATCAGATATCTGGTCTTTCTCCGTTCTGATTTACAAAATTTGGACAGGACGTTTGCCCTTTGGAGAAAAAAGCGCTAGTTTACCTAATGCCAAAATTAAAGAACGTATTTTGGCAGATTGGGAGCCCGGATTGTTTCATCTTGTCCCCGAACCTTACAAAACAATTGCTGAAAAAGGATTAATCAGAAAAAAAGAAGACCGTTGGTGTAATTGTGGAGAAATTATTGCGGTAATAAAAAATTGGGAATCAAATCCCGAAAATACAATTGAACCCCCGATACATACCGAAGGTGTAAATCCTTCACGAAAAATATTGCGAAAACCTTCTAAACCTATTTCCTGGTGGTTCGTCGCTTTATTGTTCTTTTTTGCCGCCTTTTTAGGGTATTGGCTAAATCATCTGTAAAGTTTTTTCTTACTATTGCTTTTTTTTATTATCATTATTTTATGAATATTATAAAGTGTTTTTTATTTCTATCTCTGTTTTCTCTTTTGCCTCTTGTCCTGAAGGCTCAGCAACCTGCGCAATATTCCCTCTTTATGCTTAATAAATATGCTTATAATAATGCTTATAATGGCCTGGATGAGTCTCTTTCAATTACCGGAGTTTTTAGAAAACAGTGGCTTGGCTTTTCCGGCACTCCTTTAAATGTTAATTTTAATACGCACCTGCCTGTCGAAGTTATTAGTAGTGGAATTGGCCTGGGAATAGAATATGATGTCATTGGAGCATATAAAAATTTATCAATCCGTGGCTCCTATAGCTATATCCTTGATTTTGGCAAAAATGGTAAATTGTCTCTGGGCCTTGCAGGACGGTTCTTGCAAAAAAATCTTGATGGTGCCCAATTACTCACTCCTGAAGGTAACTACGAATCAGGTATAAATCACAACGACCCGTTCGTGCCGGTTACCAACGAAACAGGTATGTCATTTAGTTTAGATGCAGGGGCCTATTTTAAACATAAGTTCTTTGAAGTGGGTATTTCGGCAATCAACCTTACGCAACCTTCCGTTGGCTTCGCTAATGATTCAAAAGTTACTTACCTCAGGGCCTATTTCCTGTCGGCTTGTGCTAATTTAAAATTGTCAGACAAATTCTCACTGCACCCTTCCTTATTATTAAAAACGGACTTTGTAAAGTTTCAACCCGAAATTGCCGCTCTCTTGAAATGGAACGACAATATTTTTGGAGGATTTGCGTTTAGAGGGTATGACAATAAATCAACCGATGCATTTATTTTTATTTTAGGAATGCATATCACTAAAAATTTAACCCTGGCTTATTCTTATGATTTGTCTATAGGAAGTCTGAATTCTTATAACAGCGGTTCTCATGAAGTAGTGCTAAATTATAACCTTAATAAAAAAATTGGAAAAGAAATACCCTCTAAAATTATTTTTAACCCAAGGTTTTTATAATTTCACGAAAAATATTCTAAAAGTTTTAGAATGTATATAATAAGATAACAACTATTACCGTTAGTATTCAAACACGTTTATTCAGATGTTTTTTGATTTTATTTTTATTTTTTAACATCTTATTTGTCAGATGTTGCCTTGTCTGATAAGAAAAACGCCTTTTATTTGATAACTAACTTAATTAAAACTATATTTACGGCTGCCTTCCCAAATATGGTTATAGTTCTTTTAAAGAAAACGGTTTAAAACACGGGTGCGAACATGAAAAAACAAAATTTAGCTATTTTATTTGTCGCTTTATTTTTTGCCTCTTGCGCAAAATTAGATAGCGGTCAGTTAATTGGTGTACAGGATAGGCCGGATTGGAATCCTATTCAGCCTTATGGTATGCAATATGTCCCTTCAGGTACTTTGCATATCGGTCCAAGTGATCAGGATGTTAACCATGCTTTGGTTCAACGTCCAAAACAAATCTCCATTCAGGGTTTCTTTATGGATGATACTGAAATTACAAATAACGAATATCGTCAATTTGTAAATTGGGTGAGAGATTCTATTGCCCATATTCAACTTGGACATACCAGAGAATATCCCGGTGGCGTTCAGGGAGTCGATTGGGATCAGGAAGTAAGTTATGAGCCCGGTGGTGAACTCGATGGAATGTTCTATCAGGGAGACGAACAGTTTGGAGGACAGAGAAATCTCGATGTCAGACAGTTGGTTTTTGACTATCAATGGTATGACTGGAAAGGTGCTGCTCAGGATTTCTCTTGGGCTGATGACTATAACAGAGCCTCTAAAGAAAAACACAACCGAGCGGACTATATCAAAAAAGATGCTACAAGAATTTATCCCGATACCTTAGTTTGGGTTCGTGATTTTACTTACTCTTATAACGAACCGATGACAAGAAATTACTTTTGGCATCCCGGTTTTGATGATTATCCCGTTGTAGGTATCGCCTGGAAACAATCTAAGGCTTTCTCTTACTGGAGAACCAATCTTTGGAATGGCTTCGAAGAAGTAAATACTGAAGACTTCAGACTCCCCACTGAACATGAATGGGAATACGCTGCAAGAGGTGGTCACGAAATGGCGCCTTTCCCTTGGGGTGGTTACTATGTTCGTAATACAAAAGGTTGTCTTTTGGCAAACTTTAAACCAGGAAGAGGTGACTATCCTGCAGATGGAGGACTTTATACTGTTAAAGCTGATGCTTATTTCCCTAATGATTATGGTTTGTTTAATATGGCTGGAAATGTAGCTGAATGGACTTCCTCGGCTTACTATGAAAATGCTTACTCTTTCCTTCATGACCTGCAACCTGATATTCGCTTCGACGCTGAAGAAGAAGATCCTTCTGCCTGGAAACGTAAAGTTATTCGCGGTGGATCATGGAAAGATATTATGTACTATATGCAAACAGGTACCCGTCACTGGGAATTTCAGGACACTACCAAAAGTTATATAGGTTTCCGTAATGTGCTGACTTTTCTTGGTCGTTCTATGAATGACTTTAATTAATAGTTTTTTTATCCTGCCCCTCTCATTATTTCCTGCATTTTATGTTCAGACGTATTGCTTTTTGTAATACGTCTGAACGTCTTAAAGTTCAAGTTATAAACACTTTATGACTTGATTTTACTGAATTGTTAAAAATACTTTACAAAAAATGTAACCTTTTTGTAAAATTGTATTATACTTACAAAAGTTTTTGGAAAAGGATGTCTGAATCTCTGATTTGAACACTATCCGAAATCTTTCTGGAGACCCTTTATTTTTTATTTATATAACCTTTTTAAACTATTTAAAATCATGAGTTTCGTACATTCGCCTAAGTTTGCATATGTAAAAAACCTTATTATTGGTTGTGGAGCATCCGTTGTACTCGTTGGAGCACTTTTTAAAATTCAATCCTGGCCTTACGCATCTGAGATGCTTACAGTTGGTCTTTTGACTGAGGCTTTCTTGTTTATTATGCTTGGAGTTATTCCTCCTCACAAAGATTATTACTGGGAACAATTATACCCTGGTCTAGATGTAGCAGGTGCTGAAATCGCTCTTATTGATGGTCCTGCTGATACTACTTCAGGTCCTACTGCTTCTGAGCAAAATCAAGCGCTTATTGAAGCTGTTAATGGTATGAAAGCGGCTGTTTCTCCTTTGGAAAATTCTCAGGACAAAATGGTTTCTGAACTACAAGTTATGTCTAAAACAATGAAAAGCCTTGATATATTCGCTGGTCTTGATTTTGACGATGTTGGTAAAATGACCAAAGAAACAGGTAAGTTTGTTACTATTCTTTCTAACGCTATTCAAAATGTAGCTGACTCTGCTGAAGATGTGAATGTCTACAGAGAAGAATTGTCTAAATTAAATGGTAACCTTACTGACATGAACAGAGTTTATGGTGGTGTTGTTACTGCTATGGAAGGTGTTAATGAGGTAGCTGCTTCTGCTAAGGTTGTTAAGGAATACTCTGATAACCTGACTGAATTGAATGGCAACTTAGCTAATATCAACAAAGTTTATGGTGGTATGTTATCTGCTATGAAAGGATAATCCTTTTGCTAATAACATAGATTATACCTAAACAATTTATTCAATTGAGTTGTATAATTGATATAATTTGATTGAAAAATGTTTGGAAGCAAATTATTAATTTAATCCGATAAAAAATATTAAAGCATGTCAATTCCTAAGGAACCAAGGCAGCTGATGATTAACTTGATGTATCTCGTTTTAACAGCGATGTTAGCGTTGAATGTATCAGCTGAAATCATAAATGCCTTCTTTATGCTCGATAAGGGTATAGACAAGAATAACCACATTGTGGAACATGCCGTAGAAAGTGTTGTTGCCAGCATGGAAGAAACGGCAAAAACAAAAACTCAATACCAACCTCTAGCTGATAAAGCGAAAGGAGCCAAAGATATAACAGCTGGCTTCCACGAATATATCAACAAGCTTAGAGATCGTATGGTTGAAGAATCTGGTGGAGCTTATTCTCTGGAAGATGCTACTGCTCAAGGCCATCCTGAATTAAAAGGTAAGCCAATGGGTAAAAAAGATAAAGATACACCTCAACGTATCTTTGTTTCAGGTGATTACGGTGGAGAAAAGAAAGATCCTGAAGGTCCGGTATTAGCTAAACAAATCAGAGATCTAAGAGCTTCTTACATGGAGTTTGTTTCTGGATTATGGGATGGAGATGGTATCAAAGGTACTATTTTCGCAGATCCTGATAAGAAAGCAGCTGCTATGGAAGAATTACAGAATGAAATGACGCTGACTTCTGATGAAAACTACGATCCAGCTAACCATGATGGGAAAGTATGGGCAGAGTATACTTTTGGTCATATGCCTGTAGCTGCTGTTTATCCTATGCTTCGTAAATTTCAAAACGATGCCAGAACTTCTGAAGCAGCTGTTGTGAATTTCTTGGCTGGTCAAATGGGTAAGCTTGAGTTGAACTACGATAAGTTTGATGTATTCTCTAAATCTGCTAAGCCTTACATCCTTTTGGGTGAAACTTACGAATCTGAGATTGCTCTAGGAGCTTATTCTTCTCTGGCAAAATTCTCAGTATCTGTAGGAGGTTCAAGCTTGAAGATTGTTGATGGTAAAGCTAAGTATACTGCCAGAGGTTCTTCTGTAGGTCAAAAAACTTACAACGCTAAGATCTCTGTAAACAATCCATTGACAGGAGAAACTGAATCATTTACTAAGGAATTCTCCTATGAAGTAGGACAGCCTCCGGTGAACGTTTTTGCCGACAAAATGAATGTTTTTTACATAGGTGTTGATAACCCTGTAACAGTAGCTGCTGCTAGTATTTCTTCATCCAACTTAAGTTTGAACTTCATCGGTTGTAATAAAAAATCTCAAAAAGGTACCAACTATATCATTACAGCAGATAAGCCCGGTGAGGCTACAATCAATGTTGTAAATAAATCTAATGGTAAATCCTTTCCATTCAAGTTTCGTGTAAAACGTATTCCGGATCCTGTTGTTCGTATGGGTAGAAAAACAGATGGTTTGATTGGTTCAGGAGAAATGAAAGCTCAACACGGTTTAATTCCATTCTTAGATAATTTTGATTTTGATGCCAAATGTCAAGTACAATCGTACACGATATACTACACACGTAAGCGACAAGATCCTGTTGAAATTGAAGGACGTGGTGGTCGTTTTACCGGAAAGGTATTGAACGCTGTTCGCGCTGCTAAACCATCCGATCAGTACGCTT
>CAJQOX010000184.1 GCA_905480075.1 uncultured Aureispira sp.
CTCCCCTCAAATTTGCTCCCCTTAAATCAGCCCCGCGTAGGTCTGTTTTTAGTAAGGTAGCGCCCACTAAGTTCGCGCCTCGTAAGTTTACATTGCGCAAATCAGCACCCCTCAGGTCTGTTCTCTTTAAAACCATATCACGTAAATCTAAACCACCTAAATTTACATTGCGTAAATTAAGACCACTGATTCTTTGTGATTTGGCAAGTTGTAAACCGATACTGATACTAGCCATATCTTTACTTCGTATTAATTGCTCAATTTTCTCTTTGGCTGTCATGAAATTTGGGTTGAACTATTTAATAATAATACAGATGCAACAATGATGCAATATATAAATAATTTTTAAATACTGCAACATTGTTGCGTTTGAATGTGGTTGATCCTGAGAGTTCAGAAGGAATGTTGTTTTGAATCAAGCCAAAAGGTAGACTATTTAGACGCTGAAGAGATAGCGTTAAACTGAGTTTTTATTTTTTCTGCACTTGTTGCTACAATATTTTACTTCTTCCCAGCATTTTTCCCATTTTTTTCGCCAGTTGAAAGGAAGAAGACAGGTTTTACATATTTTTTTTGGTAAATTGGACTTAGTATATTTTTTAATTTTTGCCATAAAAAACGTTAACCTCTTTTGTTCAGAGAAAAATTAATGGTTCTGCTATTCATTGATAATTTCATTTAAGAGTTGAAACCGACGGTCAGATGAAAAGCCATAGTTTTAATTCCCACTTTTATAATCAATGATTTTGAATGTAATTAGCTTTTAAGCTCTACCGTAGTTCCTAAGTCTATATTTATGAAAGACCCTGAGTACAACTCTTTAAGTTCTGTTTCTGTCGGGTAGGATACTTTTGCAATTTTCTTTACAATTCCTTCAGAGCATTTATCTTCATCATGAGTCGCCAGGATAAATTGGGGATTTAAAAAATCGATCATTGCCTGCGCATTCTCTAAGCCGGGATTAACATATCCCCCGAGATAAAAAGGGAGCTTAAAAGAGGAAAAGCTTGTAATCAGTAAAGCAGTCTTGTAGCTTATTAAGATATCTTTTTGTTTTTCAGTAAGCACATATCCATGAGGGAAATAGGCAATGATTTCATCTGAATGTCGGATAATAAGTCCACTGAAACTAGCGGACAACTTGGGGCTTGCAGGCAGTAAGCATAGGGAAAGGGCACCAAGGTTTAGCCAATTGCCGGATTCCAGCGAAGGGATGACAAGGGGGCTGTCCAGATTTAAATTTTTTTTCAATCGCCTTGCTCCCTTTCGGGTAGTCAGGATCATTTGAGTGTCCAGTCTTTTCAGTGTTTCTTCATGACAATGATCTGAAAAATGCTGAGAGATGACAATAGCATCATAGTTGCTGATAGAATCGATACCCACAGGTTTTGTCCGATGCCACTGCTTGTTAAATGACGGCATAAGATCAATCTCTGAACCAATCAGCCAGGGATCAATCAAAAGCGATTGCTTTGCCCAGTTTATTTGCCAGCTGCTATCCATGTTTAACCTTCTTACCTTAAGCATCGGGATTATGTTATTTGTTATAAAATAATGTACTTATACAGCAGTTAACAACCGGTATTGTTTTTCCATATCGCTGCATTGAGCCTGAATCAATCCACCTTTGAGGAAACTGTTCTGTAAGGGGCCAAGTTTTCCTTTCAGATCTGTTGCCAGTACATGTTCTATTTTAGTCCTCCCGTTTTTTAATCTCAGACAACGGTGAATAGAAGGGTACAAAAGCGCCCGAACAAATTGATCCGGGGGCTTAGAATCATGGTCTATGGAATAATATAGGATTAATACCTCATCCTTGTTTATCCATTCTCTCGAAAAATAATAAACGTATTCTCTGTTTGCTAAAAAGAAAGGTGTTTTGTAGTGAACCCGAATCAGCCAGGCACTTCTGTCCGGAGTTTCTTCAATTGTTTCCAAAATTTCGCCATTCATATATTCACGATTCCATTCAGGGAGGTACTTAAGGGATTCATCTGCCAGAACGTTGACCACTTTTTCTATCGGTGCCTCTACTTCCAGATCTAATCTGAAAACAGCCTGCGAAAGGTAAGAAAGATTCCCGACTTTAACGGTCCCATATTTAGGTTTTCCTGTTGTTTGCCATGTGCTACTCAAGGACAGGGTATGCTTTGCTGTTTTTTTGAGTTGCTGTGCATCAATAGTATGTATTTTCGGGGGAAATATTTCACCTCGCAGGTTTTCCCATTCTTTTATGTATGCGCTTATATGAGGTTTTTTAAGCCATTTATCCTGCAAGTATGAGCTTATTGCCCCTCCTAAACGATAAATCATCAAATGTTCTACTCTGACTAATCCTGAATTCAAAATCGTAATTCTTTGTCCTGATACATTCATAGGACAACGTATAAAGTGCGGCTGAACAGGTATGTCTGATTCTTCAAGAGGGGTATAAGCTACAATAAAAGTGGTCTCATTTTTTTGATAAGAATGCAGTCCGTGTAAGAATTCTCTGTTCGACATCGGGAAAGGCATTTTGAATGAAGTACGTACAACGCTCCCGGCATGATCGCTCTCTGTAGGCCATTCGTCAAAAGTCTCTCCTGACAGAAACATATCGTTGATCTGATTCATCGCACCACATACATCTTTTAACAGATCAAAAATAATAGTTGTCGCCACGGCATGTTCTGTAATTGTTTTGAATCCTATGATATCTGAATCTGAAACATTATGCTTTGAATAAACCTTTATATGGGCTTTGTCGTGTTCTAAGGACCAATTATTCAGATCAAGTTCTTTGTCAATGGATTTTAATGAAAATTCGGGTGAAATCGTTGAGTGCATGATGTTATTAAAATTTAATCCGTTCTTTTTAGTTTGAAAAAAAAGGCTAAGCCTTAGAGCTTTTTTTTTGAATAAACTTATACCAGAAATACATCAGGTGATAACTTAATACTATTTTAAACAAAAAAACCAGGTTTTTTGTTTAATTGTTTATTCTGGTTAATCTGATGTTAAACAGGACAATTATATCTTCCGCCGAATCATTAAAACTCCCTGAAATACAAATATTGCTTTTAAAAACATCTTTAAAGTCAGAACAGAAAGATTATGAACCTAAATAGAAAAGATATAAGACCTCTTATTGAAGGAATTAATGTAGTTAAAAACAAAAGCCCTGAAGAAATATTTCAAAATTTAACGTTACGGCCTGTAATTAAAATGCAACATGAACTGCTACTCGCTTATTTTGGGGAATACCTTCGTTCAAAAAAGTGTAAATTTAAAGACCTTAGAGAATCCGGACGTCAAGATTACATAGGCAAGGCTTTTAGAAAAGACATTGGTCTTAAACTGGAATTGAAAGGAATGATTATAGGGCAATTCACTACCGAAGAGTTTGCTGATTATATTAAAAACAAAAGTGAATACAATAAGAGAATACTTTCGATGGTTCAGCAACGAATTATTAGTGTAAAGGATTCTTTTTAA
>CAJQOX010000185.1 GCA_905480075.1 uncultured Aureispira sp.
AAGAAGCAATTTATTGGTTGGACCTTATCCTCGATAATGTTTTTTGGACAGGGTCAAGGTCTGATTTAATTGGATTTATACGTATGTTTTACATAATTTTACATTTTGAAGATGAAAATTACATGATATTGGAATACTACATCAATACAACAGAAAGATACCTTTTAAAACACAAAATTCTATTTGTATATGAAAGGACTCTTATCAGTTTTTTTAGAAAAATCAGCAGATATACTCTTTTGGAAGACAAACAAAAAAATGAGTTCATCAAGGTAAAAGAACAATTGAGAAAAATCAAACAAAAAAAGAATGCCAAAAACCCTGAACTTGAACAAATATACATTGAGGCCTGGATTGATAGCAAAATTCTAAAAATTCCGGTTTATGAAATTCTGACTATGAAAGGAAAAACTCCCGACAGCTGATTTTTTTTACCTGTTGTTTTTTCTCAAATCGGGCTTTACGCTGACAAAAGCTGAAAATTCCTATAATTTACTTATTTTCACAGTTAAGGACTGTTAATGTGTTATTCCTTTCCCGTTTATTCTCTTATTTTTAAGAACCCAAGTCCATGATTTTTTTATTTTATATTTGAATTTCTTATGCAAACTTCAGCTGATATACAGGCACTTCAGGAACGAATTTCTAATGAGAACCTTATCATTCAAAGGCTGTTTGAGGAAACAGGTAAGGTTATTATCGGCCAAAAATATATGATCGAACGCCTTTTGATTGGCCTGCTTACAGGTGGGCATATCCTCCTCGAAGGTCTGCCCGGCCTGGCTAAAACATTGGCTGTAAATACGCTTTCAAATGCAATTGATGCTAAATTTAATCGTATTCAATTTACACCGGATTTGCTCCCCTCCGATATTATAGGAACTATGATCTATAATCAGTCCTCTAACGAATTTACGGTGAGGAAGGGGCCTGTCTTTGCCAACTTTGTCTTGGCGGACGAAATAAACCGCGCTCCGGCTAAAGTTCAGGCTGCATTGCTTGAGGCTATGCAGGAACGGCAGGTCACAATCGGAGAATCAACTTTTAAATTGAAGGAACCCTTTTTAGTGCTTGCTACTCAAAATCCTATAGAACAGGAAGGTACTTATCCCTTGCCGGAAGCTCAGACCGATAGGTTTATGCTCAAAGCCACAGTTTCTTATCCCGACAAAGAGGAAGAATTAGCTATTATGCGCCTGAATATGAAAGGGGAATTTAAAAAAATACAAAATGTTGCTTCTCTTGAAGATATTTTGACTGCCCGGAAGACGGTGCGGTCTGTGCATATGGCTGAAAGTATAGAGCAATATATTCTCGATATTGTATTCGCTACCCGTGAACCTCAGAAAAATACTGGCCTTAGCGGCCTTTCTCAACTCATTTCCTTTGGCGGTTCTCCCCGTGCAAGTATAAATATGGCTCTTGCCGCTAAAGCTACTGCATATATTCATAACAGAGGCTTCGTTATTCCCGAAGATATCCGTGCCGTTGCTCAGGATGTTCTCAGGCACAGAATTGGCCTTACCTATGAAGCACAGGCCGATAATGTGTCTTCTGAACAAATAATAGATAAAATTTTAAATACAATTCAAATCCCTTAAATTTTATTTTTTATGCACCATATGTTTATTCTTGAAAATGGTTTGCCAATTGTAGTCAGGAAAGCTGTCTATAATGATGCGCTTTTTATTAATCAATTGGTAGCACGAATTTATGGTAGTACCGATCAGGTTTTAACCTCTCTCGAGGAGTTCAATAGTTCAATAACTCTTAATGCTCAACTGAGTCGAATAAAAAATTATTCTGATTCCAGGGGGAAATTACTGCTTGTTGCTGAAATTGAGAAAAAATTGGTCGGAACACTCGACTTTTGGGATGGACAAAGACAAAGGGTTCAACATACAGGAGAGTTTGGAATGGGGGTGCTGAAGGAATTCAGAGATTTAGGGATCGGAAAATGCCTGATTGATGTTTTATTACTTTGGGCTACGGAAAACCCAATAATTGAAAAGGTGAAATTAGGTGTCTTCGCTTCCAATGAAAGGGCTATTCATTTGTATCAAAAAATGGGCTTTGTTGAAGAGGGTAGAAGGGTAGCGGAAATAAAAATGGCAGAGGGCAATTATCTGGATGTAATTGAAATGTATAAAAATGTAAAATAATATAAATTTTATGTTGATAAAATATAAATTAGAAAAGGAGGATTTCCTGAATTTTCAGCTTTTTGCTGCCTCGCAGTCCGAAAGGATCATGAAGAAAAAAAGAAATACCCCTGTGTTTTTATCTCTTCTTACATTGACCATGGGGGTTTGCTTTTATTTGATGAATAATATTCCTTTAACGGTTTATTCAGTTGCCCTGACTTTTTTGTTTTGTTTCCTCTACCCGAAATATTCATCCTGGAGATACAAAAAACACTATCAGGCTTATATTAACGAAAACTACAACAACAGATTCGGAAAGTCAATAGAATTGGAATTTAATCAGGATGCTATAAAATCAAAGGATAAAACAGGAGAGGGGATGATTAATCTTTCAGAAGTTGCTGAAGTCTGTGAAACTTTTGATTATCTTTTTGTCAGAATATCAACTGGCATCACTTTAATTATTCCCAAAAGGGAACTGCTTGATGTTGAATCTCTGAAAAATCATTTTATATTAATTGGACTAAACATAATTGATAAATTAGATTGGAAATGGACGTAGAAAATAGTGCTGAACTAACAGAAGATGACTTCAAACATCTGAAATCGTTCAGCAGCCCCTGGAAATTAATAAAAAAAGCACTCTCCTCGATTTTGGTTGCTCTTATGATCGCAGCAGGGGTTTTAGTGAATTGGCTTGTTGCCCTTGGGTACCTTTTTAGTAGCTTGGGTGCTGTATGGTGGATATGGTTTTTAGGTGGTCTGCTGTTGTTAATCGTCATTTTTCCTCTCTGCTACCTCTTTCTCGCATATGGTTATGGTCAGTCTGCTTTGCTTTGGGAAACTTACCGGGAGGGTATCAGACCCCTCGCGGCTAAAGTATTCTCTGCTTCTCTCGATAAGTTCCTGGTTGATAACCCGGACGATAGTTCAGGAATTGATGAATCTGAAATTGTTAAAGAAGTGGAAAAACGCCAAAAACATTTCCTGGAACGCCTGCCGGATTTTATCAGTGCTTATTTTAAAGTTTTCTTTACTTCGGGTGATATTATCAATATCGTTAAAGAACAAAGAAAGTCGGGCTTGGAAAAAAAGGCCGTAAAGAAAAAGGCTATGAATAGTTTTTTCGAATCCCTGGATTTACAAATGGCTGAACTCCTGCAACCTTCCCTTTATTTCTTTTATATTCTCGGGGCTATCAATATTATTGTAATTTATTTCCTGTTTTAATTTTCTTTAATTGCGCTGTCTGATATGAACATCAAAGACTTGTTAAAAAAAGTCAGGAAGATTGAACTGAAAACCAAAGGCCTGTCCAATCAGGTCTTTTCAGGTTCTTACAAAACCAGGTTTAAAGGAAGGGGTATGTCCTTTAGCGAAGTTCGACAATATCAGTATGGCGATGATGTCAGGAATATTGACTGGAATGTTACTGCTAGAACCAATGAACCACATGTCAAAATTTTTGAAGAGGAAAGGGAGTTGACCTTTATGTTGCTTATTGATGTCAGCGGGTCCTCCTTTTTTGGTACATCTTTATTAACTAAAATGGAATTAGCTACAGAAATAGCGGCTACTCTCGCTTTCTCTGCCAATGCAAATAATGATAAGGTCGGGGCTGTTTTCTTCTCAGATAAAGTAGAACAATTTATCCCGCCCCAAAAAGGGAAACCACATATTATGCGCATTTTGAAATCTATGATTAATGCAAAACCTTCTAATGCAAAGACCAACTTGGTTGAACCGCTGAAATACCTGACTAATATTATCAAAAAAAGATGTACTGCTTTTCTTTTGTCTGATTTTATGTGTACTGACTATGAAAATGCTGTAAAATTAGCGGCAAACAGACATGATACTATCGGTATACATTTGTTCGATCCTCTTGAGGTTGAGATGCCTGATATTGGCCTGATGCCTTTTGTGGATGCCGAATCCGGTCAGACTAAATGGGTGGATACTTCTTCTCTGATTGTAAGAAATAATTATAATGAATCCTACAGGGAAAATCTGGACTATTTTAAAAATACTTTTTTGAGAAATGGTGCCGATGTACTTAGCCTTTCTACCAATAAGTCATATTGGGGGCCTTTGATTCAATTCTTTAAAGAACGCCGTACTTAGATCGTAAGAATGCTTAAATATTTTTTTAAGTT
>CAJQOX010000186.1 GCA_905480075.1 uncultured Aureispira sp.
CATAGGTCACTTAAAAAGTTTTATTATTAAAATATTAAAATTGCTATTAATAAATAAATAAATTACTCATAGCATGTTGTTCGAATTCATATTTTGTTGGGGATGCCTCCATGAAAGTAAGTATTTCCAATGGTGTATTCAGATATACCTGCCCCTTTATTGTGCTGAAGATTGTGAATATCAATATTGGAAATATGATTTTTTTCATTTGGGCTTTTTTTTAAGCTTTGGAATCTTTAAAAACTGTATATCTGTTGCGAATATAATTCAAAAAACATGCTATGAGTAATTTATTTATTTATTAATAGCAATTTTAATATTTTAATAATAAAACTTTTTAAGTGACCTATGGTCGATTTAGGTATAAATAAACTGGAAGAAATTTTAATGCCTTTTGGTTATAAACAGGATTTGACTCAATCTATGCCCATTTTCTGGAAAAATATTCAGCAGAATGATTTAAGGAGTCCATATGCTTTTTCTCTTGTTATCATTACGCTTGACCAATTTACTGTTTGTATAGAAGGGCTAAATGAACCAAGATTAAAACGCGCAATTTCTGCAGGAATAATAGAAATTAATTCTCCCGAAGATGTTGATGCGCTTAAGGAAGTTGTTTTTGAGACAACATTAGATAATTATAAAAAAATTGAAACTGTGTTGCCTTTTTTTGAAGAGCAATTATTTGTTATTGCTAACGAACCTATATATACAAAATTATACAAGAAGGCCCTTGAGAATATTGAACTGCTTATTGAAGCTGCAAATGAAGTTGAGTATTGATTTATTCATCCGTTCTATGAATGCTGAAAGTTAAATGTTAATTAAATATTTTCTGAAACTTTTATAGACGAATACTTGTTGTTATTTTTACATATCATTTTTCGTTTACTTTTATCCTGATATCTTAGAATTATGAAAATTTCACTCTTGAAATGCTTTGTTTTTACACTTATATGCTCTTTATCTGTTGCATCTGAAGTCTATCTTACCAAGCAATCCAAATGCTTAGCTGAAAGTCAAGCCTTGAATTATAACGCTGAGAAAACTATTCTCACTAAGAATTCAAATCATAATTCTTCAAAATCAGTAAATATCATCCCACCTGATTTTAAGGATTCTAAAAGCTATGAACCCAAAGACAAAAATTTACTTCCTGATATTCAATTTCTTGAGTTTTTTATTAATCTCATAAAAGAAGGAGTGCCCTTAATTAATGACGGTGATTTATAAAGTTAACTGTTCTGTTCAATAATAAAAAAAGCAGTTGTTTGATTTTCAAACAACTGCTTTTTTTATTATTATACTTTTTATTTTAAAAGGGGCTGCTCCATTCGGGTTTGTTGAAATAACTGCTATCTGTCAGTGCATGCAAAAAGGCTATCAGATCAGCTTTGTCTGATGCAGATAAATTTGTGATAGTAGGAGCTGTTGTAAGTTCTGAAGCTACATTCGGTGAACTTTTTCCGCCGGATGTATAATGATCTACCGCTTCTTCCAAGGTTGCAAACCGACCGTCGTGCATGTAAGGTGCTGTCAGTGCAATGTTTCGTAAGGTTACTTCTTTAAATTGACCATTTTCAGATATATTCCCTGTAATAGCCCCATAGCCAAGGTCAATGAAATCATTCAGGTTGTTCACTGAATCCAATCCGTTGTTTGAAAATTCATTCCTGGCAAATAATGCTTTGTTCTGTGAGAAACTATGGCAATGTGCACACTCTGCATCCTTAGTGCTCGGTGACCCGGCTGCATCGCCTAAAAATAAGGTCAAACCTCTTAATTCCTCAGCACTCATATAAACAAAAGGAACCCACTGATGCTGATCGTATTTCGAATTGGCAGAGTTTAGAGTCCTTTCAAACTGAGAAATTGCCTTGCTTACATGGTCTCGGTTAATGTCCTCTTTACAGTCTATTCCAAATGCCTTTCTGAACATAAGCGGGTAGTCAGGATGTTCCTGTAAGTCACTTTCTACCTTTTCCCAGGTATTATCCATCTCAAAAGGATCTTCTATAGGTCCCTTTATTATCTGTTCCTCCAAAGACTGAAAACGGCCATCCCACATAAAATTATACGGGCGGTTTTTAATCCAACTGTAACCAATGTTTATCAGTGACATTGAACTTCGCCTGCTAGTCAGGTTGTCTATTCCTTTTGCTAAAGCCAATCCATCTGTAAAAGCTTTGTTTAGTTCATGACAGGAACTGCAGGAAATGGTTGAGTCTCTTGATAATATAGGGTCGTAAAATAAATGTCTTCCCAATTCAATGCCCTCCACTGTGATTGGATTATCATCGGGGTGTTCCATAGCTGGAAAACCATCAGGTGGTGTTTCAGTGTAAGCGGTGGGATTATAGGGTTCTGAGCTCATGTCATTGCAATTGTCCGGAGTGGTGATATTCTCCTGGCAGGACATAATGCTTATAAATAAAATAAAAGTTATGATTGCTATCTTTTGTTTCATTATTAGAATTTATTGTTGAATATATAATGAATTGGAAAGATTTTCCATGGCTGTTTTTGCTAAATTATACTCAGTAGAACCTATTTGCCCTGAATGTGTCTGACTATCATTTATCATGTCAATCTCACTGCCTGTTTTGAAAAACAATTCCTCAGCCTGTAGATATAGTACTATTGTTGTTGTTGCATTTTCTGAAATATCAAAACTATGATTGAACGAACGCTGCTGATACATTCCGTTAACTCCTCCATGGTACAAAAAACCGGTTGTTGTACTGTTCGATTGATTAATGTCGCCTTCCATTTTACATAGGATATAACTGTCTGTCATTGGCCAGTAATTAGAGTTTAAGCCAAGTGGAGAAGAAGAGGGGTAGGAACCGGGTGTTGTACTGTTTACTGCATCTGATAATCCAATTCCCATATCCAATCGGTCAAAACTTCCTACCGGTAATTCGTTTATTAAAAGACTGATTCCCTGTTCAGAACTTGAAGAGTCCAGACTGTTTGACATGGAAATATATCCAACATCTGCAAAGTCTTTCAATGTACCATCCTGATTTCCTTTTAAGTCTGAAATAAAAAAATCGAGCTTTTTAAACATTATCGTAATCGGGTCATTTTGGCCCGTACTGTCACTCTGAAACAGAACAAGAGGCCCGGAATTATATCGTGCCTTAAAAATAATCTCAAGCGTTCCTGTTGGTTCTTTCAGAGTATCTGTACAGGAATTATACCCTATTGATGTTAATAACAAAAAGAAAAATATTTTGCGCATAATTTATGTTCTGAATTATTAAGTAATTGTTATGTTTGACTTATATTTATTAGTAAAGATAGATTTTATCAATTTATTTTTATAAATAAAAAAGTACTAAATATACTTTTCTGATTAATAAGATGACAAGTATTTTATATATACAATAAGTATGCAGTTATTTCATATAAGAACCGATTTATGATAAAAATGACATAGATTATCTATGTTTATCTTCTTTCTGACATTTTTCAGTTATTTTCCTGCATCAATGGCTTAAACTATTCAATTATGAATTCTTCTGATATTTATTCGGATCTTTTAGTTGCCAAAAAAAATAAGTCTAAAAAGTTCGCAGTTTTACTCGACCCCGACAAGCTTGTTATTAATTCAATTGACAGAATTATTGCCCTGGCGGAATCAGCTTCAATAGATAGTTTTTTTGTTGGAGGCAGCCTTGTAGTTAATAATCAACTGGATAGTATAATTGAAATAATAAAAAAAAATTGTAACATCCCGGTAGTCCTCTTTCCAGGAAGTTCAAGGCAATTAAGTTATAAAGCAGATGCTTTGCTGTTTCTATCTTTGATTTCGGGAAGAAATGCAGATTTGCTGATCGGCAAGCACGTAGAAACCGCGCCCTTTCTCAAAATTAGCCCACTTCAGATTATTTCAACAGGTTATATGCTTATAGATGGGGGAGTGCCTACCTCTGTTTCTTATATGAGTAATACTTTTCCTATACCGGCTAATAAAGATAGTATCGCAGCCTGTACTGCTATGGCTGGAGAAATGCTTGGCTTGAAATTGATCTATATGGATGCAGGGTCAGGGGCTAAAATTCCTGTGTCTGCTTCAATGATTGATTCTGTTTCTTCTGCAATCGATATTCCCCTTATTGTAGGAGGAGGTATTCGTACCCCTGAAGTTGCTTTTGATATAGCAGGGGCAGGTGCTGATATTATCGTTGTAGGTAATGCAATTGAAAAAAATGCTGATCTGATGGCAGAAATTTCTGAGGCTGTACACGCTGTCTGAAAGTAATTATAGATCGCTGCCAGGCATAAAAAAAGTGTATACTGTTCTGTATACACCTGTCCGGGACAAGTTATTATTTTTTAGACTTTAATTTTTTCTTCAACTTATCAGTATTAACGGTGTCAGCAAGGATTTTACCGGCCTTGAATTTGACCTTTACCTTATCACTGATCATTACCGGTTGCTTATTTCTTGGATTAACTCCTTTTCTTGCTGCTGAATAGGAAGTGCTTAAAGTGCAGAAGCCTACCAAAGTAACTTTTTCGCCTTCTTTTAATGCATCTTTGATGGCATCTAGTGTGGCATCTAATGCAGCTGATGCATCGGCTTTTTTAAGACCGGCATTTTCTGCAATTTTGTCGATTAAATCTCCTTTGTTCATTTTGGTTTTATTTAGATTGTCATAAATAGCAATATCCTCTTGCTTATGAATTTTGGTGTTTACAAATTTAGATTCTTTTAGCGTATTTTACAATTTTTTGAAGTAAAAATACTACTTAATACTCTTGATTTTAATGCTTATAGCTTTAATTTTGTTTGTTCGTCTAATGTTATCAAAGCTTCCTTCTTTTCTTATATTGTATTTCTGTAAATGTTTAAATGGATTTGTCTTCAATAAAAAAAAGACAGGTGGGTTTTCTTTTGGGATTCCCCTGGTTATTCAATTAATTTATAATGAACAGACACCATGTTGCCACAAAACAAAAAACCTTTGAACGTATTGTTCAAAGGTTTTTGTTGGCCCACAAGGACTCGAACCTTGAATGACAGTACCAAAAACTGCTGTGTTACCAATTACACCATGGGCCAATCAAATTGTTAAAAAACAATTATATGTTTGCTTTATTTGAAAAAGTTGGCCCACAAGGACTCGAACCTTGAATGACAGTACCAAAAACTGCTGTGTTACCAATTACACCATGGGCCAGTTTCTCTTAAAGCGAGGGCAAATATAATAGGTTTTAGATAAAAAAAAGAATTTTAATAAAAAATTAATCGATCTGATTCATTATTTTATTCTATATGAAAGACATCAAAAATTCTTTCTTCATTTTCACCTGTGCTAATTTTTATCCATAAAGTTTGTTCTGGGAAATATTCTTCTGCTATCCCGGGCCACTCTACAAAACAATAACTATTTCCTTCAAAAAGTTCCATCAGACCCAAAGAATGAACTTCTTCTTTGGTGTTCAATCGGTATAAGTCAATGTGATGTACAGTCTCTTCTCCGCAAAGGTATTCATTTATTATTGAATAGGTTGGACTTGCGGTGTTTCCTTCAACGCCCATTTTATGACAAAGAACTTTAATAAATGTTGTCTTTCCTGCCCCTATTTCTCCTATTAAAGCAACTTTTTTATACTTCTTTACGAAAGGGGTCAGCTGCAATACTATCTGATCTAAATCTGCAATTGTTAATGCTATCAACTGTTTACGCATACGTTTCTTATCTTTTCAAAATTTCTTATTATCGCAAATATAAAAAAAGGTAACTATTCCCTTAGAATAGTTACCCTGCAAGTTGAAAATATATTGTTTTTTCAGAAGGTATACTTTAATAGTACCTGAACATCATTATTGTGTAAATTCTCAGGCAAACGTATCATCTCTTGTTGAGGGTTGTTTTCTGTTACGGGGACAACCAATTCTCCCTGAGTAGATAAGGCATCCATCTTTTCAGTTGTGTTAATTCCCATTCCGGATTCTTTTTGAATCAATTGTTCTTGTCTTAGTTCCCCTTGCTGAGTCAGGTTTAACAGCCCGATATTGTATTGTATGCCAATAGCCCAATGTTTACTAAGGTTGAACTCTAGGCCCAATAAAACTCCGAGATCAAAACTAGCTATTCCTAATTCCTCGTTTGTCTTTGAATCAAATTCAGGATTTGATGTTTTGGTATTGAACAACCATACTCCTTTTATGCCTGCTTGTATATTGACAATAGGGTTGAGGTGCAAATGATAGCTAAGAGGGAGTTCCAAAAGGTCCATCCTTTCCAGATTATAAGATTTTGATGAATTCGTTCCGATAAAATAGCGCAATTCTGCATATTCGTTGCCGACTATATTTTCGGACTTGTTTATACTTTTGTATTGCAACCCTGCTTCTATACTATGACGTGGCGCCACTCTGTAGGAAGTAGACAGGCCAACAGTAGGCATTACAGAGAATTCTTTTGAATGTCCGAATACTTTGCCGCTGACACCTCCGTAGACATTCAGTTTCAGTGGGCATTTATTATTACTGATTATTTCGTCCCCGATTCCAAAATTAAGTGGAGTCTGTTTATGATCTATAGGTTTTGTTTTGTTTACCTGCAAATCATTATATGTAGAAGTTGAGTATTGATAAATTGTTTTTATTTTGGGAGATTTTACTATGTTTTTAATCTTTTCTTCATTCCCGCTTGAAGAAGAAGCAATTGATTTGTTATTTAATTGTTTTGCAGCTTCTTTATTTGCTTCCTGCAGCATTAATTGATTAGAGGTATGAATAATTTCATTAAATTTTTCAGACTTTAAGTCAATGTCCTCGTAGCTATCAGCATCTGAAAAAGATGTTGACTTTTCTATATTTGGCTTATTCTTGATTTCTTTGATATTGTTTGAAAAAGCTGACGTGTTTTTATCAAT
>CAJQOX010000187.1 GCA_905480075.1 uncultured Aureispira sp.
AAAGGGGATTTTCTTCCCGTGCTATCTGATAAAGGCCCATAAATTAACTGCCCGAAAGCAAGTCCGAAGAATAAAGCAGAGATGATAAGCTGATTGTCATTAGGATTAACAACCCCGAGGTCGTTGCCGATTACAGGTAAAGCCGGCAACATAGCATCAATTGCCAAAGCTGTAAGAGACATCATCATGGCCATCAGAACAATAAATTCAGCAAATCTGATTTTTTTGTTTTTTAATGGTTTTTCTTTAAAATCCGCTACAGATGTTTCAGGGTTTTTCAAGTTGAAAATTTAAAAAATGAAAAGAAACAATCCCGGTCCAAATTGTTTTACTCTAAAAATATGATCTCAAAGATAATTCTTTTCAGCAATTAGTTCCACATATACAATTTTTAGATGTAAATTGGTCCACTCTAATTCAAAAACTAATTCAATGAAAAAAACAAAATACGGGCAAACACATCTCTCTATAATTCCAATCAGGGCCGAAGAAAGTCATAAAAGTGAATTGATAAGTCAATTGTTGTTCAACGAAACTTACAGTATTATCAAAGAAGCGGAAGAGTGGATATTGATAAGATGTTTGCATGATAATTATGAAGGGTGGATATCCAAATCACAGGTAAATTATATTTCGGAAGAAATCTTCGAAACTCCTTTTCAGTATTATAGCCCTGAATTGATGCTTTGGAACAAGAAGCTACAACAATACCTTTTTATGGGAAGCCCCTTTAACCGTTTACCAGTCAAATCCAAATACAACAAAATTGAAACAGTTTGTCAGGCGGCAGAACAATTCGTCAACACCCCTTATATGTGGGGAGGTAGAAGTCCTTTAGGTGTCGATTGTTCCGGCCTTATGCAAATTGTTTTCAGAATGGGTGGTATACTTTTACCAAGAGATGCTTCGCAACAGGCAGAAATAGGTAAACCGGTATCCTTTGGTGAACACAAAAAGGGAGACCTGGCTTTTTTCGAAAATAAATCCGGTGATATTACACATGTTGGACTCGTTTGTGGTGAACAATCTATTCTGCACGCATCAGGGTGGGTGAGAATTGATTTACTTACCTCCGATGGAATTTTTCACAAAAATACTCAAACGCACCAACTTTCTTATTTCAGAAATGTCCTCTGAATAAGCCTGAACATCATTTTTAATTAAAGATTTTAAATTGATTAATATTTTTTCAAAAAAATTTGTTTTTTTAAATCAATAGTCCGTATATTTGCATCGCAATAAAAAGCGGGTGTGGTGAAATTGGTAGACACGCTAGACTTAGGATCTAGTGCCGCAAGGTGTGTGGGTTCGAGTCCCTCCACCCGCACCAAACAAAAAGTATGCAAGAAAAGTGCAAGTTGCCGAATCGCTTTTATAGCAAATGATTCTCAGCTTGCACTTTATTTTTTACAACAATGATAATAATTGGTTATGCCTTCAATAACACACGAAAATCAGGATGCATTAAATGCAATAATAACGATTGAGCTTGCTCAGAATGACTATATGCCTAAGGTAAACAGCAAGCTTAAGGAATATCGTCAGAAAGCTCAGATTAAAGGCTTCCGTCCAGGAAAAGTGCCTATGGGTTTGATTAAACGCAAATTTGGTACTGCACTTTTGGTGGAACAGGTTAATGAAATGGTAGGAGAAAATATGAACAACTACTTTAATGATAATAAAATTAAAGTATTAGGTCAGCCTATCGCTATTGAAGATGAGAAAGTAGTTCTCTCAATTAATAAACCGGCCGATTATACATTCAGATTTGAGCTTGGCCTTGCTCCTGAATTTGAATTAAAGGGTCTGTCTACAGAAAATTTACTGACTTTTTATGATATTGAAGTTTCTGATGAAGAGTTAAACACGGAACTTGATAATGTCCGCAGAAAATTCAGTGGTGGCTTTGAAGATAATGTGACTGATATTCAAGAAGAGGATATGTTATCTATCAGCCTGCATGAATTGAATGAAAATGCTGAAATAAAAGAAAATGGTGTTGTTAAGGAGGAGACTTTCCTTGCTTTACGTGACGTGAAAGATGCTGAACTGAAAGATAATCTGCTTTCCGCAACAATTGATGATTCTTTCGATGTGAATATCTTTAAACTTGAAGAAAAACCTGAGGAACATATCCGCAAACACGTCCTGGGAATTGAAGAAGATGTTGAAATCAACGAGTCTTTCCGCCTCAGTATAAAAGAAATCAAGCGTGTCAAAAAAGCTGAAATGAACGAAGACCTTTATAATAAGGTTTTTGCTGAACAGGGAATTACTACTGAAGAAGCTTTTAAAGACAAAATTAAAGCTGAAATTTATAATAACTACAAGCAAAGTTCTCTGAATCATTACAGCAACCTTGTTTTTGACTTTTTAGTTGAAGAAAATGAAATGGATTTTCCTGAAGATTTTCTAAAAAAATGGTTGAAAAGCTCTCAGGATGATATTAAAGATGAATTCTTTGAGGGAGATGATTTTAAAAACTTCCTTAAAAACCTGAAATGGTCTCTGATACGTGAAAAAATTGCAGAACAGTTTAGTGTTAATGTTGAATATAAAGATGTTGAAGAAATGACCCGCGGTGAGATTCTGAGATATTTCAATTATCAGATTCCTGCCTATGGTGAAATGATGGATGGCATGCTTGAAAAAATTCTGTCTGACAAAAAAGAAGTGAACAGACGCTTTGAAATGCTAATGGATCAGAAGGTGCTTGAAAATGCTGCTGAAAACATGGGCAAGGATATGACTCCTGTAAGTAAGGAAGAATTTGAAAAACATGTTGATGCTTATAATGAAAGCAAAAAACCTGTCGTTGCTGAACAAGAAACTGCAGAAGAAAAAGCTGAAGTGATCGAAGAAGCTTAAATTGCTGATAAATAAAAGATTAACAATTAAACAACTGTTAATTATTCAAAACTATAAGTAAGAAATCTTACTTATAGTTTTTTTATTTATATCTCTTTCCTATTTAATTGTCTTTTCCCTGCAACCTAATTCTTCTTGGTTCGTATTAAAAATGCAGCACTTTTTGACACTAACATTATAAATGAAGGAAGGCTCTATAAAACAAAAAGCAACAGCAGGAATGCTATGGAATGCTGTAGAGAAATTTTCGGTTCTTGCCGGACAATTCATTATCGGGATTGTGCTTGCCCGTATCCTCATGCCAGAAGATTTTGGCCTCATCGGTATGCTATCCATTTTTATAGTCGTATCTCAAAGCTTTGTAGATAGCGGAATGGGACTGGCACTTATTCAGAAAAAAGATCGGACTGAAATAGATTTTTCGACAGTTTTTGTCTTCAACTTTGTCATAAGCACTTTCTTTTATCTCCTTCTTTTCATCGCAGCGCCCTTTATTGCCGATTTTTTTGACATGCCTCAATTGGTGTGGATATCTCGAATATTAACCCTTAACTTAATTATCAATTCACTGGCAATTGTTCAACGAACAAGATTGGTGATCAATATTAACTTCAAAACAATTGCTAAAGTCAATGTTGTTGCAGTTGTTTTTGGAGGATGTAGCGGAATTTTCTTTGCAAATATCGGATTCGGTGTATGGTCCCTTGTTATACAGAACCTTGTACTTTCTTCAGTCAGTGTTATTTTATTCTGGATACTTAGTAAATGGACCCCCTCAATCAAATTTTCAAAGCAATCTTTTAATGAGCTTTTTGGTTTTGGTTCCAAATTACTTCTTGCAAGTATCTATGCCAAAATATTACAAAATCTTTATGACCTGACTATCGGAAAGAAATTTTCAGCCGTACAACTTGGCTTTTACAACAGATCAAAAAGTTTTGTGGAATTATCCTCAGGCTCTATAACAAGAATTCTTCATCAGGTAACTTATCCTGTACTTTGTTCGCTTGCCGACAACGAAGAAAGAATGGTTGCAGCCTATATCAGAATGATCAAAAT
>CAJQOX010000188.1 GCA_905480075.1 uncultured Aureispira sp.
TTTTTCGGGACTTTGGTCTGCAAACAAAAAAATCAAAAAAAAGCAGAAATAACATGAACAATTTTTGATAGTTCAGAAAAGATAATTACCTTTGCAGACTAAATTTGTGATTTGTTAACAACAAAAATTAAAAATGTACGCAATAGTAGAAATTAAAGGACAACAGTTCAAAGTGGTCGAAGGTCAGGAGATCTTTGTACACCGCTTGGAAGCTGCTGAGGGCGATCAAGTTACTTTTGACAAAGTACTCCTCGTAGCGAAGGAAGGAAACTTTCAGGTTGGTACCCCTACTGTGGCAGCTAAGGTAGAAACTACCGTACTTGAGCAAGTAAAAGGTGACAAAGTCATCGTGTTCAAGAAAAAGCGCCGTAAGGGATACCGTCGCAAGAACGGTCACCGTCAGCAATTCACGAAAATCAAAATTGATAGCATTGCATAATGCTGACTCTTATTATTTAACCTTAAGTCAAAAACTAAATTAAGATGGCTCACAAAAAAGGTGTAGGTAGTACGGATAACGGACGTGATAGTAATAGTAAACGTCTTGGTGTCAAATTGTTTGGCGGCCAATCAGCTATTGCAGGAAATATCATAGTTCGTCAACGCGGAACAAGATTCCACCCCGGCAACGGAGTAGGATTGGGTAAGGATCATACGATCTTTGCTTTAAAGGATGGCGTTGTTGAATTCAAGAAAGGATTCAAAAACCGTACGTTTATACATATCGTATAAATTTACCATTAGACATAGAAAGCCATCTGACTAAAACGTCAGGTGGCTTTTTTTTTATTTTACCGAAGGAGAAAAATATAATACTGATAAAAATCAAGTACCTTCGGTATTATTAAAAAAAAAGAAATGGGTAATATAGTAGCAATAGTTGGCCGGCCGAATGTAGGTAAATCTACCTTCTTCAACAGAATGTTGGGAATGCGCAAGGCAATAGTGGATGATGTTAGCGGGGTAACCCGTGACCGTCAGTACGGTTCTACAGACTGGAACGGGCAAAGTTTTATGGTGGTGGACACCGGCGGATTTATCGGCGACTCGGATGATGAATTTGCCGCAGCGATCAGGGATCAGATACAAATAGCGATAGCTGAGGCAAACATTGTCTTGTTTATGGTAGATGTAGCAACAGGCGTAACAGACCTGGATCAACAGGTAGCGCATATGCTGCACCGGACAAAAAAAGATGTATTGTTGGTTGTCAACAAGGTAGATAATTCCGAAAGGCATCTGGAGGCACATGAATTCTGGTCACTGGGCTTTGAAAAAATGTTTCCCGTATCGTCAAATTCGGGCAGTGGCACCGGCGATCTGCTGGACGAGGTAGTAAATCTATTGCCCGAGAACGAGCTCATAGAAGAAGACCTGCCAAAATTTGTAATTGTAGGACGACCGAACGCCGGGAAATCCTCCTTTACCAACGCCCTCCTTGAGCGTGAAAGAAGTATTGTAACTGACATAGCAGGCACTACCCGGGACAGCATTCATGCCAAGTACAGTAAATTTGACAAGGAATTTATGTTGATAGATACTGCCGGGCTGAGAAAGAAGAAAAATGTCACCGAAGATCTTGAATTTTACTCGGTGATGCGGGCAATTCGCTCCCTGGAAGATGCTGATGTATGTATCATCATGTTGGATGCTACAAAAGGTATTGAGGGACAGGACCTGAACATATTCCGATTGGCGATCCGCAACAACAAGGGCGTCGTATTGCTCGTAAACAAATGGGACCTGGTAGAAAACAAGGAGACAAATACAGCAAGAGATTTTGAAGAAAAAATCAGAGAACGCATCGCTCCCTTTGACGATGTTCCAATCGTTTTTATTTCCGTCAAGGAAAAGTAAAGAATTTTCAGGGCAATAGAAGTAGCCCTGGAAGTATACGACAACCGTTCCACAAGAATAACTACCTCCAAGCTCAATGAATACGTTCAGCAGATAGTGGAAGCACATCCTCCGCCTCCACACAGAGGGCATTTTATAAGTATAAAGTATGCTACGCAGATACATACCCCCTACCCTGCCTTTGCCATGTTCTGTAATTATCCGAAGCATATAAAAGAGAGCTATAAGAATTATCTTGAGAACAAATTCAGGGAACGTTGGAACTTCACCGGTTCTCCTGTAGTATTTTTCTTCCGTCAGAAATAAATAGTACAATCATAATAATCAATACTAATGCGAAAAGGATTACATCTTTTCGCATTTTTTTTAATTATGAAAAACCGTTTTTTAAAATAAATGTTCTATTATTATAAAAAAAAACACCATGCTGATAACAATACTAATACTTATATTTACAATAATAGTAGTTCCTTTTCTGAGTTATTATTACGGGACACCACTGAATGACATACAGCAGGCATTGCTGACAAAGAGCGCGCTGATTGCCTTTGGAGTAGCGATATATTGTTTTACAATAGGAGAAATTACAAGAAACGTCAGTCAGACAGACAAATTATGGAGCATAGTTCCTGCAATATATACCTGGTTCATCACTATTGAAGGAGCCTCAGAGGATGGAATGAACAGCCGGATGATACTGATGTCGGTCTTGGTCAGTATCTGGGCGATAAGATTATCCTTAAATTTTGGCCGGCGGGGTGGCTTCAGCTGGAAATTTTGGGAAGGAGAGGAAGATTACCGTTGGGAAGTACTCCGAAAACGACCTGGTTTCAACAAATGGTGGGTATGGATGTTGTTTAATCTGTTTTTCATTTGTTTGTATCAGCATGGTTTGATCTACATGTTTAGCATTCCTATACTGAGCGGCTTGAGTGAAGGAGCACCTGACCTGATATGGGCCGACTATTTATTAGCCATAATTTTTATAGGTTTCGTAATTATAGAAACAATCGCCGATCAGCAACAGTGGAATTTTCAAACAGAAAAGCACCGACGTATCAAAGCCGGAGAGGAAGCCGGAGAATATGCTCATGGATTTGTCCGGACCGGATTGTGGGGAATAGTACGTCATCCGAACTATATGGCAGAACAAAGTATCTGGATATGCTTTTATTTTTTCAGTGTTGTGGCTACCGGAGAGTGGATAAACGGCAGTATTGCCGGCTGTATGTTGCTGTTGATCCTGTTCCGGAGCAGTTCAGTTTTTTCGGAAGAGATCAGTTGCGGAAAATACCCTGAGTATGCAGCATATCAGAAGCAGGTTCCGCGGTTTGTACCTTTTTTAAAATTTGGAAACAATTAGAGAGTTCAGTCAAAATCATTTCAAAAAGAAATACTCTGCACAAAAAAAACCTACAATAAGAGAACAGATCTCTTTATTGTAGGTTTTCTAATATACATCAATTACCCAAATACTTTTTAACAGCAGCCGTCCTCAGGGTTGCAGGCATTGCTCATTGCAAGTTCGGATAATTTAATCTTTTTCTTGGGCCCGCATTTGTCTTTGGCAAGGCAATCAGTGGTTTTCAGTTTGAGGATAAAACTTTCGCCGTCAAAATCAAGATTATATTTGCCAATAGTATCCATTTGGTATTCCACTTCAATTTGAAGGTTGTCCTGCATATCAAGAAGGTTTTCGGACATTTCGATAATATTCAGCAATTTGGCCGCTTTGAGTCTGTGGTCATAATCTTTGGCGCTCCACAATTGAAAATTAGCTACCTTATTAGAACGACGTACACCACCGCAGTCGATAAAATCTTTAGAAATCACTCCTACTTCCGTCACATGAAAATGCTGAGGAACAGAAGAACCTGTTTCTAGTTTAAAATTGAGATTATCAAGATTGACAAGTGCATTTTTAATTTCGGAGATATTCATAATAAAGAGATTTATTTAGGTCAGTATTAATAGTACAAAGATACAAAAAACAGAATGAAGCGTTAAATAATTGAGCAACAAAGAAAAAAAATACAATATCACTCCTGATTTATTACCGCTTCATACATATTCAGGACTTCAGAAAGTGTAAAGGGAACCCTTCTGCCTGCGGTAGTAGAAAAATCAAAGGATTTATCGCCCTGAATTCTGAAATAAGCAAAATTATAGCATTTAGTAGTATCTCCGGGCACCTGCAATTCATAGATGAAGCCACAATCATCCTCTTTGATAATGGCTTTGAAATTGGGGTCAGATAATTTTACCTCTTCTTTTTTCTCCTCTGCCAAAGTATTACAACTGAGGGAGGTAGCGGTTTGTCCGTAAATCTGTATATGATATGATTTGGACTGAAGTAGTACATC
>CAJQOX010000189.1 GCA_905480075.1 uncultured Aureispira sp.
AGCGGGCCGAAAAGATAGAGAAACTGGAAGACGGAAGATTTTGCTTAACAACAAGCCGCGGCAGTAAGCATGCAGCCCCTGTAATAGTTATAGCCGGAGGCCTTGGATGCTTTGAGCCCAGGAAACCCCCTATTTCGAATATATCGGAATATGAAGATAAAGGAGTGGAATATATCATAAAGGAACCGGAGTTATACCGAGACAAAAAGATAGTGATAGCCGGTGGCGGGGACTCTGCATTGGACTGGGCGATATATTTATCGGAGGTTGCATCAGAAGTAACGATGGTACACCGCAGGAAAGGATTCAGAGGCGCTTTGGATTCTGTAGAAAAAGTAGAGAAACTGGCGGCGAGTGGCAGCATAAAATTAATTACAGAAGCACAGGTAACCGGGTTGAGTGGAACAGGCAAATTGGATGAAGTAACAATCAAGCACAAAACCAAAGGAGAATTCACACATAAAACAGACCATTTCATTCCCTTATTTGGCTTAAGCCCAAAACTTGGTCCTATATCGGAGTGGGGATTAAACATTAACCGGTCCGCGATTGAAGTAGATACATTTGATTACAGTACCAATATTAAGGGAATATATGCAGTGGGAGACATCAACACCTATCCCGGCAAATTAAAACTAATATTATGTGGTTTTCATGAAAGTACATTAATGGTACAATCTGCCTTCAAGCACATTTATCCTGAAAAGAAAGTTCAGTTTAAATATACTACCGTAAATGGTGTTAATGGATTTGAATAGGGGTTTGTAAATCATTTCCGGTAAAACAATAAAAACAAATTCAATCAAGATGAATTATTTTGAATTTTTCGGTATTCCATTAAGTTTTGACACAGACAAAAAAGAGTTGCGTCAGAAATTCCTATCAAACAGCAAAAAGTATCATCCTGATTTTCATAGTATGGAAAGCGAGGAAGTACAGGCAAAAATTCTGGAGCAATCAACGATCAACAATCAGGCCTATAAGATTTTGAAGGAGCCGGAGAGCAGAATGAAGTACATACTCGAGCTGAAAAACATGATAGGCGGAGAGATAAAGGCAAGTTTGCCACAGGATTTCTTGTTTGAGATGATGGAAATAAACGAGCAGGTAATGGAATTACAGTTTGAATACAATGAACTGGAACACAAAAGAATAAAAGCAGAAATAGATACAAGAGAGCAAAAAAGAGAGGAATCTATAAAAGCTGTGATAGAGAATTATGTTGAGGGGCCCGGTTCAGAAAAAGACCTGGAGATAATCCGTGATTATTATCTTGAGAGCCGATATCTGAAGCGATTAAAAGAAAACATGCAAAAGCTTATATAGAAAGCATAAGAACTGATTCATAAATTTTGTTAATTCTATGATAAGTTGTATAATTGAAAAAAAAACGCACTATTATGAAGTTAACAGGAATTAAGATAATGTTGGTATTGTGTTGTATGGCAATCATTGGAAGTTGTGGTGATGACAGCATCAATTATCGTGAAAAATTAATTGGGGAGTGGGAGTTAAAGAATGTTGGAGAGTTGCAATCATTTTTCAGAAACAAGTCTTTTGCCATCAAGGGTGCGTCAATGAAATTTGAAGATAGCGGGCTAATTGAAACCCGCATGAACAGCAGCAGTGACATTAACACCTGGATGGTACAAAGTGGTACCTGGACCATGCCGACAACAGGTCAGGTATTAACAATAAAAGCCGATGAGGGGCCTTTTGATGATGCACTGGAGATAGAATTTTTAGATGAGCGGACTTTTGATCTTTTTTTGAATGGTTTGCGTTATCAATTTGTAAAGAAGTGACCTCATTATTTGATTCATCGAATAATCTGATCATCCAAAAATAATTATGGGTTGTAAAAATGCACACAGCGACTCCCTACAAAGATACTATCCGTTTTTCATAAAAAAAGCAAACCAAAAAAAGGACTCAATCGACCAAATACTTGTTGATTGAGTCTTTTTTTTGTTAGTACAAAAATAAACTGTAATTTTGGTGCCTTAGAAAAAACCTGATTAAAAAGAGATAATATAATTAAGAGATAAAAATTATACATCAGGAGTTAAGCATAAGTAAAACAAGATATTGATTTGAAAAAAACAATGCGAATAGGAATATTTTTCGGTGGAAAGTCCCGGGAACGTGAAATATCATTTGCCGGAGGGCGGACCGTATACGACAATCTGGACAAGAGCATATTTGAGGCAGTACCGATTTTTGCAGACAGTCTGGGCAACTATATATTACTTGACTGGCAATATTTATACAAGGGTAGTATCCGTGATTTCTACCCCCCTACCAGCCTTTCAGACAATACTACAGATCAATTTCAAGTATACATAGAAAGTCTGAAAGAATCGGAGAAAGAGCAATATGATTATCCTGCAGGAGAAACGGGAAGAGTATTAAAGATAGAAGAAATACCTCAGCTCATCGATTTTGCATTTTTGGCCTTGCATGGTAATTTGGGAGAAGACGGGCAGATCCAAGGACTTTTAGAGAGCCTTGGAGTTCCCTACTCAGGATCAGGAATACGAGCAAGCAGTATTGGGATGGACAAGTCCTATCAGAAAAAACTGATGGAATCCGGCGGATATCACATGCCTGAGATGGTCATAATAAAACGCAGAGAATGGTTGAAAAGGGAAGGCGGGTTTAATGAGGATATGATCATTAAAAAAACAGGTTTACCCCTTGTAGTACGTCCTGCAAATCAAGGGTCATCAATAGGAGTAAGTATCATTAATAACAAAGAAGATATAAATAGTGCCATAGATGCTGCTTTTTTTATAGAAAGGCTCCAAAAAGAGGAATGGACAAAGAAGACAGCTTCAGAAAAAGTCAGCTATATGCAGGTACTGACAGACATAAGAACCGGAGTAGGCTTCCCATTACAGATAAGATCAACAAAGGAGCGCTATTACCATCCTGTACAGCTATTGGAGTTTATTGATACACATTTTGACAAGAGTGCGGAGGACCTGGAGATGGAAGGATTCAACTCCGAGCATACCGTAGTATTGGAGGAATTTATAGAAGGCCGGGAATTTTCCTGTGTAGTTATAAGAGGAGAAGACCGTTCGGCAATAGCCCTGCCTCCTACCGAGATATTGAAAGGCAGGGAAATATTTGACTACCGGTCAAAATATTTACCCGGATTATCGAGAAAACAGACTCCGATAAATCTCCCTGAAGAAGAGATTGAGAGAATAAGAAAAGAATGCGAAAAACTGTACAAATACTTAGGATTCAACACCTATGCCCGAATAGATGGCTTTATCAAGGAAGACGGAAGGATATTTCTGAACGATCCTAATACCACTTCCGGGATGTTGCCTTCCTCCTTTTTCTTTCATCAGGCAGCAGAGACCGGGCTGAACCCCTCACAATTTCTTAGTTACATAATACGAACCTCTATTGAGGAGCGTATTGAGACCAGTACAGAACTGGGTTTGTATGAGCATAAATTAGAACAACTGGACCTGATGCTGAGCAGTCTGCAAAAACAGAAAGGAAAAAAGAAGAAAATAGCCATTTTGCTTGGTGGCTACTCGTCGGAACGTCATATATCGGTAGAAAGCGGGCGAAATATCTATGAAAAGCTGGCAAGTTCATCAGAATACGAACCAATACCAATATTTGTCAGTGGCGACCACAGTAGTCATCAGATGCATCAGATTCCTGTCAATTTATTGCTCAAGGATAATGCAGATGACATAAGAGATAAGATCAACAATTATAAAGAACATAAAATAATACAGAAGATACAAAAGAAGTGCGAAAGTATCGTGATGAGGTACACTAACACAAAGCCAATATATGCTCCGGTGAAAATAAGTTACAGAGACCTTAAGGAGCAGGCCGACGGGGTATTTATAGCATTGCATGGCCGACCGGGGGAAGACGGAGAAATACAAGGCAATCTGGAAAAACTAGGTATTGCCTACAACGGATCCGTTTCTGAATCGGCCAGGGTAACAATAAATAAGTATGAGACCTTACAAAAACTCAGAAAAGCCGGATTGACTGTTACTGATCAATTGATAATTGCAAAGGCAGATTACAGGATTAATGAGTTTATTGCCATAGAAAAAGCCGAGGGAACGATAGGCTACCCTATGATTGCTAAGCCTGTAGATGACGGATGCAGTTCAGCAGTCAAACTAATTAAATCACGACAAGAATTAAGTTCCTATTTATCCGCACTATTCCGCGAAACAGAACTTGTAAGTCCAGAAAATTCAGCTATACTGGGATTAAAACCAAGGGAGGAGTTTCCAATAAAAAAAGAAGCACTGATTGAGGCACTGATACATAAAGAGGATGCGGAACATTTTCTTGAAATTACAGGTGGAATATTAACAAATTACAATGATAAAGGCGATTTGGAGTATGAGATATTTGAGCCTTCCGAGGCTTTGGCAAGTGGAGAAGTATTGTCTTTGGAGGAGAAGTTCCTTGCCGGTGAAGGACAAAATATTACGCCTGCAAGATATATAAGAAAAAATCAGACTTACAGCCATGAACAAATCTCTGCACAGGTGCGGGCAAGCCTGAAGAAAGCTGCAGAAACATTAAAGGTAACCGGATATGCCCGGATTGATGCATTTGTACGGATATATAAAGACGGAAGGGCAGAAACCATCATTATAGAAATTAATTCCTTGCCCGGCATGACTCCTGCCACCTGTATTTTTCATCAATGTGCATTGGCCGGATATAAACCCTATGAATTCATAGATCAGATTTTGAAATTCGGACTGAAAAGAAGTAAACAAATCAGTGTGGAATAAAAAAGACGTAGGAACATCATCAACAAGACACTAACTAAAAAGACAATATTAAGATGAGTAAAATACCTGTTTTCATAAAAGACCTTTGGTCAATTAAAAAAAACATAATAATCAACCTGACAGGATTCGTAGTCCTGACCTATTTACTTGTTAAAATCACTATGTGGTGTCTTTCCTATTACACGCTTCACAGCGAATCGATAGAAACCCCTGATTTGGTGAATATGAAAATAGAAGAGGCCGTAAAATTACTGGAAACACGCAAACTCAACTATGTTGTAAATGATTCAATATGCAAGGGAAAAGGGACCGGTGGTTTAATAAAACAACAGAACCCAAGAGCTAAAGAACAGGTAAAAGAAAGCAGAAAAATTTACCTTACAATAACAAGTTATGCAGAATGTACGGTTAACCTTTATTATGACCGTTTGATTGGCCGAGACAGAAATTATGTTGTCAGGTATCTGGAACGGGGAAACCTGAAAGTAGGAAAACTAACTTATAAAAGTGGAGGAAAGGCCAAAAATACCGTGGTAGAAGCCTCCTGTAACGGAGTACCTTTATTTATAGAAGTCAATGCCGGCTCGGGACAAAAACCCCCTGAAGAACCTAAAAAAATAACACAGAACTCGGTGATAGATCTTGTTTTACTAAAAGGAGAAGCAGGCAGCCCCAAGTTCATTCCTGATTTGATGTGTGACAATTTTGATGCTGCAGAATTTACAATTAAGACCAGTCAATTCAACATGGGAACAATACATACTCAGGGGAATATTACCGATACGCTTTCTGCCTGGATTTATAATCAAAGCCCTTCACCCGGAGTTGTAGCCTCAATGGGTTCAGGAATAGATTTGTGGTTAATGCAGGATTTCCCTTCAGGATGTGCAGAAGAAGAAGAAGAAGAAGAAGAAGAAGA
>CAJQOX010000190.1 GCA_905480075.1 uncultured Aureispira sp.
CCTGAAGCTGATGATGTCGTATTTCTTTTATTTGCATATTGGCAGATTCTGTAAAGAAGAATATAATCAAATATAATTCTTATGCAGGAATAAACAAGAATTTGATGGAATAGTATTGTTAATATAAAACATAAACAAGCAAAAATATCAATTAAAGAAGTACCTGTACAGACCTTATGAACAAAAGATAATGGATGTTACCTTCTTTTATTATCGAAATCAAAAAAATAAACCTTCGTTCATTGGAAATTCATCTTAAAATAAAATACCTTTAGTTACCAAGAAAGGAGACACTATGGTTTTGAAGTAAAAAGGGTCTCATTTTATTATTTAATTAAATAGAATCAGTAAAAGATGAATCCTTATAAAATCGTAAAAGTCCCGGCCTCTATACTATTGATATTTATATATCTTATTCTCCAGAGCGGCTGTGACAAAACACCACTCAACCCAACTAACACATCAAATTCTTTTACACAAAATTATGGCAACGGGTCTAAACAAGTTGCATCAGATATATTGAGAACCGATGACGGCGGATATATTATGGTTGGCAAAGAATATGTGAATGCCACAGATCAGGAAGGAGATATAGTAGCTATAAAGACAGACTCATTGGGAGTACAAGAGTGGAAAACCACAATGGGTAAAGCAGCAGGTGCAGGAAGTGGCAGCTTAAGTGGCAAAAATGTAAAGTATGATGAAGAAGGGATCAAAATAATATCAATACCAAACAGCATAGACTATCTTATTGCTGGTAACAGAACCTATTATGAGTATGCCAGTCCTACAAGTACTACAGGAATCAAACGCCAAACAAAAGTAGTATTATATCAAATAGGGCCATCTGGAGTAGTAGTAACTTCAGCAGATGGAACTGAACTGAGAAGCTCTACAGAGTTCACTGAGAAAGTATCAGACATCAAAGCCGATGAATCTGCAGGAGTAGTTAACTATATTTTGACAGGTTACACCACAGACATCAACAACTTAAAGCCTATAGACATTAACAATGGCGCCTACGACACAACAGACATATTTAATATATTACTTGACAATTCATTCAATCAGCTATGGTCATCAGGAAGTTTAGCCTATGGTTTTCCTGGGGCAGATTATGGTAAATCCGTACAGGTCTTACAAAATGGCTACCTTATTACTGGTATTTCAGAACAACAATATTCTTATCCCGATCCTTTTCAGGGCAGGATAATAGCAGTAATCCTGTCTAAAAGTACAGGTACACCTTTAAACACAAATTATTTTGGTGATGCAAGTTATGATTTAGCCGGTGGATATTCAGCCTATAACCCTCTGAATAGTGCCATAACTATAGTAACAGATATAAAAAGTGGTGTCAACAGTGGGGAGGTAGCCCTATTTCAAGTGGATGAAAACCTGACTTTACTGAACCCTTCCTCCAGCAGTAATGCCTTTAATTTTGAATTTTTCTCCCCCACACTTCCATCGAGTTCAGGAAATACTACGGCCGTTAATTTTGAGGCCAAATCCATCAGTAGCAAAGCCAATGGTAGTGGTTTTTTAGTATCTATGACACACAGAGGAACAATAACAGACGACATAGTAATAATGAGTCTGGACAGCAGCTTTTCAAGCACAGGAAATTACCCCTATTTCTTTGGCTATGTAACAAACGGGACAGGAAATTCTACTAATGAAACAGCAGCTTCGGTAATCGCAGTTACAGACTTCAGCAATAATGTAACAGGATATGCCTATACCGGCACCTTTGATGCGGGGACAAACAGCAGTTCGATAGGTATGGAGAAGCTAAATCCATAAACAAGGAAAAAGAAGAAATGTCAGCAATAAAAGCTGTCGGATAACTTTGTTATCTGACAGCTTTTTTGATTCCGGAAAGACAAGCTTACTGACAGCAAAGAAAAACTCTGACAAAATAACACAGATTTAAAATAAAAAGGAAGCAAAAATGACATAAAGACATAAATAATCAATTGGCACAAGAAGTGCTTAGATGAAAGCATACAAACAAACTGTATTTGATAAATCAAATCAGAAAATTAAAAAGTAATTATATAACCTAAAAAATAATAAACTTTAATGAGACCAATCAATGACAGAGTCCTAGTAAAGCCTGCAGATGCAGAAGAAACTACAAAGGGAGGCCTTATCATACCTGATACGGCAAAGGAAAAACCACAGCGCGGAACTGTAATAGCAGTTGGCCCAGGTAAAGAAGATGCAAAAATGACCGTAAAAATTGACGATACTGTACTTTATGGTAAATATGCCGGTCAGGAAGTATCTCATAACGGAGAAGATTTCCTTATAATGAAAGAAGATGATATTCTTTTGATTCTTGATTAAGAGAACAGAATATTTAATACTTACAATTAATTTTTAAAACATATAAATCTATATAAAAAATGGCTAAAAATATTAGCTTCAGCACAGATGCCCGCAATAAATTGCAGGAAGGCGTAAATGCATTGGCAGACGCAGTAAAAGTAACATTGGGACCAAAAGGACGTAATGTAATTCTACAAAAAAGCTTTGGTTCACCACATATCACTAAAGATGGTGTATCTGTAGCGAGAGAAATAGAATTGGAAGACCCTATCGCGAACATGGGTGCACAGATGGTGAAGGAAGTTGCTGCAAAAACGGCAGATGTAGCCGGAGACGGAACAACTACTGCTACTGTCCTGGCACAGGCAATCGTTAATGCCGGTTTGAAAAGTGTAGCTGCAGGGGCAAACCCAATGGACTTGAAAAGAGGAATTGATAAGGCTGTCAACAAGGTGATTGCTCACCTGAAAGCCAATTCTGAAATAGTAGGAAGTGATTTCGCAAAAATCAAGCAGGTAGCTACAATTTCAGCAAATGATGACAAAGAAATCGGTGCCTTGATCGCTGAAGCAATGGAAGCTGTAACTATTAATGGTGTAATTACTGTTGAAGAAGCAAAAGGACGTGAGACTTATGTAGAGAAAGTAGTAGGAATGCAGTTTGACAGAGGATATTTATCTCCTTACTTCGTTACAAATCCAGAATCAATGGATGCAGAGTTTGAAAATCCTTACATTTTGATTCACGACAAAAAGATTTCTAACATTCAATCTATTGTTCCTGTACTGGAAAAAGCACATGGCGCAGGAAGACCTTTGTTGATCATCGCTGAAGATGTTGATTCTCAGGCACTGAGTACATTGGTAGTAAATCGCTTGCGTCTTGGTTTGAAAATCGCTGCTGTAAAAGCTCCTGGTTTCGGTGACCGTCGTAAGGCTATGCTTCAGGATATTGCTATTCTGACAGGAGGAACTTTGATAGCTGAAGAAACTGGACACAGCCTTGAAGCTGTTGAGCTCGAACACCTTGGATCAGCAGAAAGAGTAAACATCGACAAAGACAATACAATTATTGTTAATGGTATCGGTGCTAAAGAAAATGTTGAAGCACGTATTTCTGAGATTAAAAATCAGATTAAAAACAGTAACTCTGACTACGATAAGGAGAAATTGCAGGAAAGACTTGCCAAATTGGCAGGAGGAGTTGCCGTTCTTTATATCGGAGCATCTACAGAAGTAGAGATGAAAGAGAAAAAGGACCGGGTAGATGATGCTTTACATGCAACTCGTGCAGCAGTAGAAGAAGGAATTGTTGCCGGCGGAGGTGTTGCCTTTGTTCGTGCAATTGATGAACTTGATGGATTTGAAGGCTTGAATGATGATGAAACTACTGGTGTAAACATTGTAAGAATTGCTTTGGAATTGCCTTTGAGAACAATTGTTAACAATGCCGGTCTTGAAGGATCTGTGGTGGTAATGAAAGTTCGTGAAGGAGAAGGTTCCTTTGGCTTTAATGCCCGTTCTGAAAAATACGAAGACCTGAAAGCTGCAGGTGTTATTGATCCTACAAAAGTAGCAAGAGTTGCTATTGAAAATGCAGGTTCTATTGCAGCCATGATTCTAACTACAGAGTGTGTAATCAATGATATTCCTGAAGAGAATGCGGCTCCTGCCGGAATGCCCGGTGGAATGCCTGGCGGAATGCCCGGAATGATGTAGGTATTGCACAAATTCGAATAATTATCTCAACCTCTCTGACAAACTTCGTCAGGGAGGTTTTTTTATTAAGGACATTAATATTGAAAAAGGCTTGTAATTATTAAATTATATAATTAAATTGTATCGTAAAAATTTCCATATCCTTGTATAAAAGGGATTAAAAAATTAAATAAAGAGCAATGTCTGAAGAATTAGCCGAAATAGAAAAATTGGAGCAGGAAGTAAAAAAACTAAAAGATACGTTGAAGTACTACTCAAAATTATATGCCGAAGATGGTGTGATAGATGATACTGAACAAAAAAAGATGGATGCAATGAATGCTATTATTGACAAAATAGAAGTATCGATCGCGGCCAAGGTAAAAGAACTCAGTTTTGGAGAAAAAATAATACATGCTGCTTCAAATATTGTTGAAGATGTTGTAGATGTTGTGGAGGATGTTGTTCACGCAATTAAAGACAAGATAACCGGGGAAGACCATAAAGATCATGTAGGTGAAATGCCTGAAGTTGAAGAGAAAACTCCTGTAGAAGAAGCAAGTAAAGAGGAAACTCCAAAGGAAGAAGAAAAGAAAGATGAAACTCCTGAGGAAGAAGAAAAAGAAGAGGACAAGGAAGAAGAGAAGAAAGAAGAGAAAGCTTTAAGCACGACAAGTAAAATCAGTGGTTCTGTAGGTCATAAAGGAAAGAATAATCCCGAAGATGTAATTCTTGTTAAGAGATTATTAAATAAATACGGTAATAAATTTGCATTGGAACCTCAGGAAGAAGCTGTTGTTGCCGACTCAAAACTTACTGATGCCATTAAGAAATTTCAGAAGGATTACCGTGGTTCCACAAATCCTGATGGTCGTGTAGATGTTAATGGCGGAACCTGGAATACTTTATTAGGGATTGCACGAATAAAAGGAGACCTGTTAAAAGTGGCTAAGGAATATGGTGTGGAACCTGCTGTAATTTTGGCGATACAAGCAATAGAATCAGGAGGAAACGGATTTTTATCAGATGGTCGTCCAAAGATATTATTTGAGGGGCATATTTTCTGGAGTCAGCTAAAAAAAGCTGGCAAGGACCCTGCTGCCCTACAAAAAGGAAATGAAAATATTATCTATCCAAAATGGGTAAAGACACATTATGTCGGAGGTGCCGGGGAGTATGACAGATTGGAAAAAGCAAAAAAAATAGACAAGTTAGCAGCTTTAAAATCTGCATCCTGGGGAGAATTTCAAATCATGGGATTCAATCATAGCGTTGCAGGTTATGGTGATGTTGAAAGTTTTGTAACCGCAATGCACGAAGCAGGTTCAAATCAATTGGGAGGGCTGATGTCCTATCTAAAAGGGAACAACCTTATCCGGCATGTACAGGGAGATAAAAAAGATTGGGCTGCATTGGCAAAGGGATATAACGGTCCTGCCTATGCAGAAAACAAATACGACATTAAATTGGCTGCTGCCTACGAACGCTATGCTAAGCTAAATTTATAACAGATATATTACAAGTTAATTACCCCCGCTGAAAAAGTCATTTATACAGATTAAGTAAGTATAATTTTAATTCACAAATAACCAAGCTCAGAATGAGAATCAATTTCACCTCGTTTATTATATATTTTTCATTAGTACTCTTTCTGAACTCCTGTAATTCAGAAACGCCTACTGAAAACACAGAACATGTACTTGTCTCTGACAGCATAGAAACAGAAGAAGAAGAGGTTATTTCGGAAATAAAATCCATGGAATCTTTTATTTATGATGGCTTTCAGGTTTTAGACAGTACTTCTGCCGATCTTAATGGAGACAGTTTTACAGATATCATATTAATAATGAAGCAAGATGATGAAGAAGAACTTTCTGAAAATTCAGAAGAAGAGGTAAAGCGTCCTTTGTTAATATTGACAGGTGATGGGAACGGGGCTTTTACTGAAGCTGCAAGCAATAACAAGGCGGTCTATTGTTTCAGTTGTGGTGGAATGATGGGAGATCCTTACAGTGGAATTGAAGTGGAAGGAAACTTTTTTACCCTGACTCATTATGGAGGTTCTGCACAACGATGGGCTAGAATTATTACTTTTGAATACAATAAAGAATACAAAGGCTGGTATTTACATAAAGACGGCACGGAATCATTTCATGCTGACAGCCCTGAAAAAGTAACAAATACTCAAAAAAGGTCGATGGGCGTGCCTTTCAAAGATTTTGACATTTATGAATAACCTGCCTCTATCATTTAATTTTTATATTGAAATCAATTAATCTAAAATTCATCTTATGAACACTTATCAAAGATACCTTCCGGTTTTGTGAGAATGAAAAACAAAGAAGTTACAGCAGAATTATCAAAAGCAGCTGTAAAATACTTACATGTTTTCACAAAAAAATATCCACGAGGTAAACGAAAAGGTCATTATGGAGAATATATCAGATTTGAGACAAAAGACGGCAAGGAATTTCTGGCACATTTCGAAATTCACGAAATTTATGGCGCTGACCCAAGCAGACCTAAAAAGCCACACCCAAGTATTGGCTTATTCAAAAACAAGGCAAATGACACAATAATAAAGAATTAATTCCCTTTGACTGATTGAAAGTTGAAAATTGACTTAGAAAATTGTTCTTACGATCCTATACCAATTTTAGTTTAGGGATAAAATTATAAAATCATTTGTTTTATTGAGATAAAATGTGTACATTGGGGCGTTGAATAATTTACTGATTAAAGTACAGTTAATTAATAAAATTAATTATAAATATAAAAAAAAATGGCTGATAAAGGATTTGACTTCAAAGAATTAAGTGATTGTAAATTACTTATTTACAAAAAAACATACTGTAAACGTGCGGTTGTAAAAAAAGCAAAAGGTGCAATTATCATGTTGGACTACCGTTTGGCTGGAAAAAAAATACCGTGTGTCATGGTTACTTTTAAAAAACCTGCCGAAGCTGCTAAGGCATTCAAGGACCTGAAGAAGAACAAGGAACACCTACTAAAAAAAACAGGACTTTGTAAGGTCGATATTGCTAAAGGAGCAGATGGAAATCCTGAAATTACAGTAGATATCAAGAAGGGTGGCCTTAGCCCGAGTGCATTGAAAGCAAAAGGTGCTGACCTTTTTGATAATACACTGAAAATGAAATTGATTGTTATTGGTGGTGCTGAAGAAGGAACAGAAGAAAGTGCTGAATCAGATTCTTCTGCCAATGAAGGTACTAATGAAGAAAATGGTGGCCCTGATAATGAAAAGAAAGTAATTCGTGCTGCCAAAATCAAAAAAATGAATGAAAATATTGGCAAAATGGATAAGGCTGTAGGTACAGCTCCTAAAGAAAAACTGAATGCCAATGTGGAAAAATATGAAGCCGCACTTGCTACGCTGATTAAAGAAGCTAATGAAGACGGAAACGTAGATGAGGATGAACAGGCAGAGATAGACAATTTACAAAATGCTTTGGATGCCCTGAAAGCGAATATTGAAAAAGGAGAAGGTGCAAAGGTCAAAAAAATGACGCCTGAACGCAAAGCAAAAATCAAGGAAAACATGGATAAGATCAATGCTCGCCTTGAAGCTATCACCAAGAAATTGGGACTTTAGTAATCCATCAGTTATTCATATTAATTATGGCTCATTTATTCTGACAAACTGGTAAATGAGCCATTTTTTTCTAAATCAATTAATTAAATATTATGTCAGAAGAACTTCAGGAAATAGAAAAACTGGAACAGGAAGTAAAAAAACTGAAAGATACCCTTAAATACTATACAAAGTTATTCAAAGAGGATGGCAAAATTGATGACACCGAACAGAAGCAGATAGATGCCATGAATGCCATTATTGCTAAAATTGAATTATCTATAGCGAACAAGGTCGAAGAATTAAGCTTTGGGCAAAAAATTATTCATGGGGCTTCTAATTTAGTTGAAGATGTTGTAGATACTGTAGAGGATGTTGTTCATGCAATTAAGGATAAGCTAACCGGAGAAGACCATAAAGATCATGTTGGTGAAATGCCTGAAGTAAATGAGGAAACTCAAGAGGAGGAAACGCCAGATGAAGACCCTGCGGAGGATAAACCCAACGATACAGATACAGACAACTCTCAAGATGATACAGAACCAACAGACGATAATAGTGGCGGTTCTGTTCCTTCCGGCAGTAATTATAAGTTTAAAGACTTATGCTCAAAGAATGACCCGGAATATAAAAAACATAATGGCGACCCAACTAAGATTGTTCCTTCTGAATATTGGACCAATGCCTCTTTGGTATTAAAACAATTGGATGTTATTGTTAAACATCTTGGATTCAAACCTAATTTGAACTCAGGATACCGTAGTCCTGTCCATAATTCCAATGTAGGTGGTGTAAGTAATAGCCAACACTTGTATGCAAAAGCTGCTGATTTGGGTTGTAGCGACCCTCGTCAGGCATTTGCAATTATTTCCGGTTTAATGGATGCAGGCCTCGTTACCAAAGGGGGGCTTGGGCTTTATAATACTTTTGTTCACTACGATGTCCGAGGAAGCAAAACTCCTTTCAACAAAAGTAGTGGTACCTTGCCTGCTGCAATAGCTCCGAATTCAACAGGTGAAAGTAGCGAAAATGAAGAAACTCCTTCAGAGGATAAACCTGATGAAGATAAAGTAGTTATAGTTCCTATCAATAAATCAGTCGGCGAAAAAGGAGACAATGATACCGAGGATGTAAAAATTGTTCAGGAATTACTGAATAAAAAAGGCGCTTCATTAACTGTTGATGGAGATTGTGGCAAAAAAACCATTGATGCAATTAAAGCTTTTCAATCAAAATTAGGCTTTTCCAAACCGGACGGACGAGTAGACCCGGGAGGAAAAACCTGGAAGGGGCTAACAGGTAATACAAGTCCTTCTGATGATCAAAATTCATCAAATGACCAGAATCCGGTTCCAACAGGACCGGTAAACAAGCCTAACTGGATAAAAATAGCTGAAGGAGAACTGGGTGTTAAAGAAAACACAAGCAAAACCGAACACAATCCACGGGTTATGGAATATCATGCTACTACAGGAATTACCAATAATGATGAAACGCCCTGGTGTTCTTCTTTTGTAAACTGGGTAATGAGGAAAGCAGGACAGGGAGGCACCGACAGTGCTATGGCTGTATCCTGGAAAAAATACGGAAAAGATGTAGGAAAGGCAGCTTATGGCGCTATTGCTGTAATTGACTGGGATGGCCCGGGCCCGGGATGGAAAGGGCACGTTGGTTTTATTGTTGGAAAGAAAGGGAACAATTTATTGATATTAGGTGGCAATCAGAGTAATGCCGTAAATATCAAAAGTTTCGGAACAAGTAAGATAGTTGCTTATGTATTCCCTTCTAATTATGAAGTCCCTGCCAATGCATATACTTTCGGAGAAAACGATGGAGATTTTGGCGGTATGGATTTGGGAAGTACCCGATAAAATTACAAAAAACCTTTAAAAAGCCCTGGACATTATTATGTTCAGGGCTTTTATTTATATTTTATCCGGCTTCAATTACGCTGAAAATCTCAAAATCTCCTTCTTTATTTTTGGCAAAAAAGATAGTGGTCTGACTCGCTTCAATAAAATCTTCCGCATCTTCATCTGGAGGAAAAATCATCTGAAATTCGTATACTTTACTATCATTATATAATCTTGCAGTTTCAATAATATCACCTGCTTTGCTTGCTGCAATTTTTCCCTGATACTCCTCACTACCAAATTTATTTTTATTTGTTTCTGGAGCATACAAAGATTCGAGGGTTTGTATATCCTTTTCAGCAACTGCTTTTTTAAAAATATTCCAAAAAGATTCAATAGTAGTTCTGTCCTTATTTTCTTCCGAACTTTCTTCCAATTCAGCATTCTGTTCCCCTTCAGTATTTTGTTCGGCAACAGTTTCAGGAACATTTACAGTTTCGGGTTCTGTTGGCTGACTACATGAAAAGAGTACAACAAATAAAAGGGCAGAAAGTAGCAAATTAAGATGTTTCATATGATTATTTTATAGCGAAATAATTTAATAACTCTTCAAGGTATAAAAACAATTTATTATTGCAACAAAGAGTGGCTTTTATTAAAAACAAAATGTAGCCTTAGTTACAAATTTCCTTAAAGGCTTCCTCAAGTGTATTGAATTCAAAAACAAAACCTTCTTCTTCCAGTCTTTTGGAAACCACTTTACGACTTTTAAGGATCAATTCCGTTTGAGTGCTGAGAAAAAATGCTCCGATTTCCAATAAAAACACCGGCATTGGCAAGCCCCATGACCTGCCGACATTTTGTCTGAGTAAAGCCATAAATGTTTTGTTGCTAACCGGATTGGGCGCCGCACAATTGATAATTCCGGAGATAGAAACTTTCTCAATTAAAAATTCGATTACACGTGCAAAATCTCTGAGATGAACCCATGAAATAAACTGATCACCTTTGCCCTGTGTACCACCCAGCCACAATTTGGTAAGGTTGATAAGGTATTCGAGGGCGCCACCAGGTTCCTTCCCTATGACAATAGCCGTTCGCAAAGCTATCTTTCTAACATCAGGAGTGTCTGCCTTTTCAAATTCTTTTTCCCAGGCTTTACAGATACCCGGGGAGAAGGCTGAGCCAATTTGCCCTTCATATTCATCATTGGCGGGTAAGTCACCAACAGTATCCTCATAAATAGTAGCAGAACTGGAATTTATCCAGACCTTAGGTTGTCTTGCAGCCTGAGCAATTACCTGCCCCAAAATTCGGGTAGAATCAATTCTTGAATCTAAAATCTGTCTTTTATTTTTTTCATTATAACGGCAATTGACTGTTCTTCCTGCCATATTCACAATGACATCGGCAGTTTCTACAGCATTGGCCCAATCACCTGAAGTTTTACCATCCCATTGCAAAAATGAGATATTATCTATAGCTGTTCTTTTCTTTCTCGAGAGTACCCTTA
>CAJQOX010000191.1 GCA_905480075.1 uncultured Aureispira sp.
AGAATTTATGCGCATAACCCGCCTGAAGCGTTGCCCCAAATTGTATATAATTATTAGCGTAGAAGCCGGAATTCCCTCCCAACGTTCCAACAGGGCTCACTCCCCAATCTTGTATGAAATCCTGTTCTGTACCCCCAAGAGTATAAGGATTACCGTGTAGCCCTTTCCTGGAAATAGTGTCAGAACCTACCAAAATCATTTTGAGCGATGCAGGGGATAACATGGCTGTGAAAGTACCAGATTTGGTCGCCTTTTTGAACGAAACACCCGGAGAGATCGTCATCGTAGCCGGGGAGAAAAATTGTGCCAAAGGAACGGTTGTAGATCCCTGAGAAGGAGATAGCAGATTCCCTTCGAATGTAGGAGTAATCTGACTCAGAAAAAGATAATCTACAGAATAACCAAAAGGACTTTCTTCAGCAATAGCGTAGGAAAAGTTGGAGGTTACCCTTAATTCATCTACCGATTTCTGAAAGGGGATTTCCTTTCTGAATGTACCTAATCTTTGAATTCCAAAAATCATCCCTATTTTGTTATCCCAGGCAACTCGTCCATTTTTGTATTTAGCAAAAAAACTAATGTTTCCACCAATCCCTATTTTATCTTCTCCAGCACCAAATTTGGGATTCACAAAGATCATTTGTGCAAAATCGAGCCCCAGTGCACCCCCAATCTTCCATTTCTTTTCCTCTTCCTGAGCATTTGCCCTCAAAATAAAAACTAAAATTACAATTGAAACTATTATTCCGTTTTTCATAAAAGCAAGATTTGTATGTTTACATAATATTTAAAAAATCAAATATAGATGTAATTTTAAATTCTCTTTAATAAATGTACAAATAAATAATTTTTAAAAAATGACACATTTATTAAGTATTAAAAAATACTTAATTTTTTTTATTGAAAAGGAATAAATGACTGTATTTGGCAAAATTCTGTTTATGCCTTAAAGATTCGGTCGCTATGCCAGCAGAATTAAAGTGGTTCAGGAGAGGTCACTTGTTTAAAAAGGAGGGCTTAATTAAAAAAACAAACTTTATTGGAATTTTTAAAAGGAATGTATTTTGAGGCTTTGAATTATTACTATACTTTCTCTTTTTTATCCATAATGCAAGTCTAAGGGAAAAATTAAATTGAGCAACTTAATTTTTTAAAATTTTCACAAGCCTTTTGAGCATCGCCATTTCTTCATTGTTTATTCCTTCAAAAGCATCGGCGATAGCATAGGCTGTATTCAGAGTAAGTTTGCAGATTTCTTTGCTGAAAATTTCTGAATGATCTTTTTTGTAGTTTTCGAAGGCTACAAAACATTCTTCAAAATTGGCAGATTGACTCACAAGCCAGTCAAAGGTAGTTTCAATATGTGTTGCTGCGTCAGCACCATCAAACTCTTCAAGGGACATCCATTTGTACTTTACCAATTGTTTGAGTTGCAGGGTTTCCAACTCATGAATATGTCCGTCACAGGCAGAAACAGAATAGAACAATTTACCCAGATTTTCATATAATTTTGAATCGCCTGTTTTAGAATTATTCATGGCAGTTTTTTAAATAGTTAACAATTTGCTAATAGTGAATGTAATAAAAAAAAATCAATTAAACTATTTTTAGATGTCTTGATGATTCAAAAAGAACAGGTTCTGTCTTTCTTAAGGCTTGAGTAATCGGGTAAAATAAAAACAAGCAACCTGAATGATAAATTATCCGGGTTGCTTGATCTGTACTATTGGTTTGTTTTATTTATTATTCTTCAATAAGTCTCTTATTTCTGTAAGAAGAACTTCTTCCTTTGATGGCTTGGGAGGTTCTGCAGGAGCTGCTTCTTCTTCTTTTTCAAGTTTATCTTTCATTTTATTATAAGCTTTCACCACCATAAAAATGGCATAGGCAACAATAATGAAAGTTAAAATAGTATTGATAAAAGTACCGAAATTAATAGCTACTTCAGCAAGTGCATCTCCTGCACCTTCAGAAGATTCTGCCACAGCATCCTGAATGACAAGTTTGATCTCAGTAAAATCTACCCCGCCCAGTAACATGCCGATTGGTGGCATTAAAATATCATTTACCATTGATTTAACAATTGCACCGAAATAGGTAGCCATAATAAGACCTACCGCCATATCCAATACATTTCCTTTACTGATAAACTTTTTAAATTCTTTCATTGTCAGATGGTTTTAATTGTGTTAAAAATAAAAAAAACAGGGTTGTTGTCACGGGATAATAAAGGGCTCAATATATAAAAAAAATAAAAAGAAACACTATTATAGCCATATTGAAATGATAAATATATTTAGTTCTTGTGCGAGTAGCCTAAGGTTTTTTGATCATTCTGTTAAATTCATGATGTTTGAACTTGAATTTTCTCTCCAGCTTCCACCTGTAAAATCAGGAAATGGAACCGACAGACTCTTGCTTGCTACTGAAATTTCAGATAAAGGGGTTACAGCCGACCACATTACAGAGTCATAAACATTGATATCGAGTGGCAGACCCAGATTCAGACAACGGATAAGGCGGTATATCATTACAAAATCCATCCCCCCGTGTCCCTGTTTGAAGGATTGGCTGATTGCTTTGAGTTTTTTGATTACAGGATGCATATACTTAGTCCTGTAAGAATCATATTCCTCTTTTGGCAACCATTTGTGACCCCAGAAAACGGGTTCTCCTTTCTCTATATACAATCTGCTTGGATAACCATCATGAACCGCCTTGGTACCGACCACCTTATTGATTCTTGAATAAGGCCTGCCGGTATGCACATCAAATTGCAGGAGGATAGTTTTTCCTTTTTCGGTTTTTATTAAAGTAGAATTCATATCCCCGCACTTGAATTTCGTGTAAGGAGATTTCATTTTCTTTGCCGTATCACTAAGATTCAGTTCCCTCGAACTCATTGAAGTGAGATGAGAATAGGTGTCTCCTCTGCCTATACTGAGATAAAAGCTGATAGGTCCCAGTCCATGTGTGGTATAAAAATTTCCATCGCGGTTGATATGATGTTTCAATCTCCATTGATCCTGATAATAATCTGTACTCAGCATATGTGCCCTGAGGTCGTGCAGATACGCCCCTTCCGTATGTGTAATATCGCCAAAAACGCCATTTTCTATCATGTTCAGCACAAAGAGTTCCTCCTCGTTATAACAGCAATTTTCTATCATAATACAATGCTTCCTTGTTTTTTCGGCTGTTTCAACCAGGTTCCAGCAATCACTGAGTGTATAGGCAATTGGCACTTCGGAGGCTACATGTTTGCCTTGTTTCATTCCATAGATTGACATCGGGGTATGGTATTCCCAGGGAGTAGTAATCAGGATGAGGTCTATATCTTCCTGTTCTGCCAGTTTTTTCCAGGCATCTTCTTTTCCGTAATAAGTTGTTGGTATGGCTTTTTGCCATTTACTTAGTTTTTCTTTGGCTTTTATTACCTTATTTTCCTGCAAGTCAGATAGTGCAACAATTTCTGCATGTTTGTTTTCAGTCAGCCACTGAAACATTTCCAATAATGTATTGCCTCGGTTTCCCAGTCCAATGATGCCTACCTTTACCTTTTTGATCGGGTCAGCTTTGAATCCGAACATATTACCTGAAGTGTTTTTTGAAGTGTTTTTTATTAATTGCAGAACATCTTCATTATCTTTTGAGAAAGAGGATACAGGCATTGTCAAAAAGGCAGATGCTCCGAGTAAAGACTGCAGGAATTTTTTTCTGTTCATGATAATTTTAATTACTAGTACATTTTTTGATCTTTATAATCAATAGTACTAATAAAAATCTGTGTACTAAAACTACAGTAGAAATTATTTAATAAAACCTGAAACAAAAAAAACACCAAACCAGCTAGTGGAATGGTGTTATAATAAAAACCTGAATGGAATTATTTTTTTACAAACCTGATATTGGTCTTAGCGTTTTTATTTCCAACTGAAACTAAAAACACACCGGAAGGTAATTTATTTGTATTCAGTAATATTTTGTTGAATCCCTTAGAAACATTGTAGGATTGAGAAGACATTTTTACACCTGTTGTATTGAATATGTCCACCATGATTTTTTCATCAAAATTTGATTTCATAAGAAGAAAAGCGGACTGATTACGGTTTAATGGGTTGGGTGAAATTATTTTAGAACTACCGGAGAACATAATTTCTACAGCTTTTATAGGCGAATATTCAATAGACCCATCGGTAGTTAAATATTTTAGCCGGTAATAATTAATCCCTTCAAGTGGTTGCTTGTCTTCAGCATGATAAATATTACTTAAAGAACTGTTATTTGTTTTAATTGAAACCTGAATAATTGGTTCGAAGCCGACTCCATCAGTACTTTTTTCAACTATATAATAATCTCCGTTTACTTCCTGTTTTGAAATCCAGTCAAGATCAACGGATTCACCATTGAATTGAGCATTAAAAGATATAATATCTACTTCCAGAATAATTCCTCCTGTAGTTTGAAATTCCCAACGGCAAAGATCTCCTGCATTACCATCAAATACCAGAATATATGTTTGTCCAATAGTCATTCCGGACAAGGATAAAACACCATCACCAACAACACATCCCAGAAATGCACTTCCATAAGTACCAACATCTGCACAGCTTTCCCAAATTCCAAACTGAGCCAAACCTCCAACGTCGCCGTTACAATTAACATCATCTACCTCAAGGGTTGCGTTAGTTGCAGAAGGGGTGAATTCGTAGAAAACGGTGTTCTCATTACTCGACCAGATGCCTCCTGAACAAGCCCCGTTACCAAGTGCTACCGTGGGAGGAGTGAAGGCCGCACCAACAGCTCCAACATTGCAGCCATTAAGGCTAGCAGGAAATGCAGAAGAGCAAACTGTATTGGAAACTATCCCGGTAAAACCATTTAATCGAATATTGGTCAGGTTGAATGGGTCATTAGAATAGGTGAGCACCCAAAGTGGTAAATTAGAGTTTAAACCTGTAGCCATAACAGGAACACTCATTAGGGATGATGGAGCAGTGAAACTCAAGAATGTTTCACAACCCATAAGAGTAAGGTTGTTACAATCAGTCCCTTGGTAATAAGCTATGAAAACATCATCCCCACCAGACATAGTACCTGTGTTACTTGTGGCCAAAGATGCAGCGGTAATTCCCGGATCAAGATCATACTTAGCCCAACTTGCATAGTTGCCTGAACCATTCCAGTTAGGACCACATCCAGGTGTAGGGGAGGGAGCGCCACTTTGGACCAGTCCATTAAAATCAACTAACCCTGTCAAGGCATCAAAAAAAGGCGTACCCAAAACAGAACAAGTAACTTCCCCAACGCTTGTATTTGTTGTGTTTGAACAAAGATCGGTGCCCAAACTTGGTGGTGGAGGACAGGGGGCAGGACAAGCGCCTCCGCAATCAATACCTGTTTCTGTACCATTTTGAATCCCATCACTGCAACTTGCAGGATTATTAATAATTCCCAGGCAGCCGGTAGCCACTGTATTACTTCCTACAGATTGTATCCGGATAAAGTAGATCTGCCCCAGCGTTCCTCCTCCGATAATCGTTTCAGTACCTCCTGCTCCATTGTCATTGACACAAGCAATTTGGGTAACCCCGCAACCAGAAGAAAGATCGGCCTCAAATAGGTGCAACATAATATCAACACCTGGATCGGCGGTATAAGTAATCGTATTTCCTTGTCCTGTACCAGTATACCAGGCCCATCCATCGTTGAACAATCCATTCCCACAAGATTGTGGGTCGAATAGATGGGTGAAACCCGTTGTTGATGTTGAATTACAGGGGGCACCAATTGTCCATTCAGAAAGGGGCGGAAGACTACAAGGGTTATCTGTAAGGTTTATGACAGGTATCGTTGACAGAACTTCAAGGCAGCCAGTCATTGTAGTATTGGTGTTCCAGTCCTGAATTCTTATGAAATAGACTTGACCAAGGGTGCTTACGGTACTCATTGTTTCTATACCTCCGTCAAGGGTGTTATCTGCACATGCTATCTCGGTGACGGAACAGGGTGCGGTGACTTCAAAAAGGTGGATAACAGGATCGAAGCCTGCATCAGCATCAAAGTTAATTGTAATGCTGTTTCCGTCGCCTGTAAACCAGGCCCAACCATCATCCATAGCAGCACTATTACATGAGCCGGGATTAAATAAATTGCTCATGCCTGCAGTACTGACCGGAATACATGCACTGTTTAAAGACCATTCTGCACTGGCAGGTGAAGGTAAATTGCACGGGTTGTCGATTAGAGATTGTGCATAAATTCCAGAAGAGGTAAAAAATAATATTGAAATTATAAATATATTAAATCGAGTGTATGATATGGTGTTCATAGTGAATAGTTTTTTTTTATGAAATACATTCAATTAAATGTTAATTTTTTGTAGCTTTATAAGCGTAAATGTCAGCCGATCTGATCTTGTCTGAAGAATATATGATCTTGTCATTAAGGTTATCAACTTCGGATTTTTCAATAGCAGTCATTTTTTGATAGTCATCTATAGAGTATACAGCGACATTCCGTTCTTTACACCACGCTAATAGTTCTTTTGTACTTACAAAAATAGTTGAACCGTCAGATTGTAACAAATACTCCCCCTCTTCTGAAGGTAAAGATGTGTTGGTGTTAAGCTGTCGCTTTTGTATCTTATAATTATTGTCTTTTTCCTCTTGGATAATAGTTGTTTGTGAATAACTAAGGTTCGGAAATGATATAATGGCGAAGAGAATCATTAAATATCGATCAATTTTTTTCATAAGATTGGTGTTTTTGCAGCAGTGTGAATTCTACTTTAATTAAAGAATTAGTGTGTTTTTACTTCCGGTTTATATTTAGAGCTTATTTAATTTTGAAGTATTTAGTTTTAATTTTTTTTTTCATTTATTTATTAATCCACTCTTAACTAAGAATAACCTAATTGAAAATTTATTACATTGACTATTGTCAATAAACACATTTTTGTTTATTTAAAGTAAAAACAAATACCATTGTAGTTCAGCTTATTATGGCTTAATAGTAAGTTTAATGTTATAATACCTTCTTTAAGGTTCTTTTCAGGATTCTTTACTCCTTACTATATTTATATTCCATAGTTTTGAACTACTTTTTAAGAAAAACCTGATGTTATAGATTATAAAACTATTTTTATTTATCCACTTAAAACATTTATCATGTCTAATGAAGATTTGTTCAAAAAATATGTTCCCGTTGTAGAAGAAGCTATTACCTCACTTGGAGTTCCTGTAGAAAATACCCGTACGGACAGTCCTTACAGATGGTCATTGAATAAGGGGTCTTCCAATGTGTTGATTATGTTGAAAAATACCGCTGCTTTTGCCGGAAATAAAGGGCTTTTGGTAATCCTTTCCCCATTTATGCAGGTTCCTCAGGACGTGAATTTAAAGAATGCTATGATGGCAGAATTACTGGCTATGAATCATAATTCTTCTATTACTACTTTTAGTATAGCAAACAACGGATGGGTATACCTTACAGCAAACAGGTTTGTTGTGGGTATGGACAAACAGGAAATTCTGGATATGCTACAGGAAATCGGAACGTACAGCGATTATTTTGATGATAAGCTGAAGGCCAAATACGGTGGAAATCCGGTAGACCATAATTCCCGCAGATAAATTCTGAAGGTATAAATCAGTGCAGATGAGGGTTCTTCATAAGGACTTTCATCTCCTTTTTTAAATTTTTTTTAATCTTTTATATATATCCAAAAATAAAAAAATCATGAAATTTTTCACCTTATTGTTCTTATCCGGCTTTTTATTTATTTCAACAGCCAATGCCCAAACTACCAAAACCAGCAAAACTGTCACTAAAGATGGTGTAACCAAAAAGAAAGTTGTCCGCCAAAATGCAGATGGTTCCACTTCTGTAAAAGTAGGAAGAAAAGACGAAAAGGGAAATAAGGAAGCTGCCGGCAAAAAGAAAGAGGCAGACGGCGATGTCAAAACAAGACATGCTGTCAATAAAGAGGATGGTACAAAAAAACGTGCCGGGCAAAATAAAAATGCCGATGGCACAGGGACAAGAAAGGCCGGGGTGAAAAATTCAGAGGGTACTGTTCGTCATTCAGGCACGCAGAAGAAAAAAGCGAATGGGTCGGTTCATAATCATGGTGAAGCGGGTAAGTTTAAAGGATCTAAGGCGCATCAAAATTCAAAAGAAAGACACAATAAAGCAAAATCAGCTTCTAAAAAAGCCGATTAAGTTAATAAAAACATATTTTTTTTAAGGTGACCCACAGAGGTTGCCTTTTTTATTTTATTCTGATTACTTTTGTCTTTATTTTTGATAATGGAAATTGATAAATGCAAAATGATCAGTACTGAATTAATACCTGCCAATGGAATCAATCTTAATGTAGCCTTTGCCGGGCCTGAAAATGGAAAACCGGTAATTCTTCTGCATGGCTTTCCTGATTTCTGGTTTTGCTGGGAGTCTCAGATGAAAGCACTCGCAGAAAAGGGGTTCAGGGTAATAGCACCTGATCAACGCGGGTTTAACCTCAGTGATAAACCGTTGGGGGTTGAGGCCTATTCTCAAAAGTCGCTTGCTGCTGATATTATTGGATTGGCTGATACATTGGGCATTGATAAATTTTACCTGGCAGGTCATGATTTCGGAGGCTTGGTTAGCTGGTCTTTAGCTACGCTTTATCCCGAACGGATTAAAAAAATGGTTGTTCTCTCTGCCCCTCATTTGCTGGCAAGCGTTGAATATGGTAAAACGAACATTTCTCAGAAGCTCAAAAGTTGGTATGTGCTCTTTTTTCAATTGGCTTATCTTCCCGAAAAATTAATCGCTCTTTTCGATTATGCGCTTTTGGTGAAAAATTTGCCTGGTTCATTGCTCGAATCCCAAATTGAAAGGTACAAGACTGCATGGAAACAGCCTGAAGGTATGAAATCGATGATCAACTGGTACAGGGCATTGCTGAAAGGTGTAAAGGAACGGTCGGTGGAATATGGCATGATCAATATACCTACTCATATATTATGGGGAGATGAGGACAAATACCTCGAAGCAGGATTGGCGGACCTTAGCCTCAGACAATGTACAGAAGGCAAGATGACCATTTTTGAACATTGCAGTCATTGGCTGATGCATGATAAATCTGAGGAAGTTTCTAAAATTTTAATTAAGAATTTTTCAGATTAAATTATAGTAGCATTCCATCGTTTTTATTAAATCTTTACTACTTTCTTACACAGGGAACATTGGTAAATGTAATGATTGTTCATTTCTGTTTCATCCAGAATTTCAAGTCTTTCATTATTTATCAGATCTGGTTCTTTAATCATTTTCATCGTATCTCTTTTTTTATAATCCAAACATCTTAAAAATATAGTTCCGGGCTTCATGTAGTTTAGCATAGGGCTTAAAACAAAATTTGCTGTCAAATAAAAAAAAATTATAAGACGGACTATATTAATAATATATTACTGCCATCCATTCATTTTCAGAGATTTAAAATGTTTTAAATTACTCTGTCTTAATGAGTGTTTCTGTTATGGAAATGTTATTAATATTTTTATTTTAGAATTAGGTTAAACTTCCTCTTCCTCTTTTAGTCTTAACATTAGCAAAACACAGAAAATTAAAAAATAATATATAATGACGAACGAAAAAAAAATAAAACACCTGTATGCAAGGGCAGGCTTTGGCTTGTCGCCTTGTCAGTTGAGTAAAAAATCCAGACTTTCTGTCGAAAATGCTGTAAAGGATTTATTCAAAAACTGCCGAAAGGTAAAGGCTGTAAAAATTCCATATTATAATATGCCGACTGCAGAGGATTACAAAAACATGGATAAGGCAGAAAAGAAAAAACAACGCAAGGAATTACAGAGGCTGACAGGAGAAATAAACCTCAATTGGATGCGTCAGATGATATCAGATAATTACAATCCGCTGCAGGAAAAAATGACCCTCTTCTGGCACGGACATTTTGCCTGTGAGTCCAAACGCTTCGATTTTGCCGGTAAACAAATCAATACTATCCGTCAGTATGCCCTCGGCAATTTCAGAGATCTTGTGTTGGCCATTGCCAAAGATGCCGCAATGATCGTCTACCTCAACAATCAGCAAAACAGAAAAAAGAAACCCAACGAGAATTTTGCCCGCGAACTGATGGAATTGTTTACCATCGGCAGAGGAAATTATACCGAACAGGATATCAAAGAATCGGCACGGGCCTTTACAGGATGGTTTACTAAAAGAATGACCGGGGAATTTAACTTTACGGAAAAACAACACGATGCAGGCAGCAAAACTTTTATGGGCAAAACCGGCAACTTTGACGGTGATGATATAGTGGATATTATTCTCGAAAATAAAGAAACTGCCCGTTATATTGCCATAAAAATTTACCGCTATTTTGTCAATGAACAGGTGGATATGCAGAAGGTGGAAATATTAGCCACCGCCTTCTACAATTCCAATTATAATATCGAAAAGATGATGCGGACGCTCTTTGATTCTGCCTGGTTTTATGATAATAAAAATGTAGGGGTGAAAATTAAATCTCCGGTGGAGTTTCTCATTGGAATCGGAAGAGTGATAGATATGAAATTCGGAAATGCCCGCTCAGTTCTTTACCCGCAGCATGCCCTGGGGCAGGTCATCTTTCACCCGCCGAATGTGGCAGGATGGCCGGGGGGAAAAACATGGATAGACAACTCGACTCTGATGCTGAGGATGAATTTCGCTGCGCTGATATTTCAAAAAACGGATTTGATGATTAAACTGAAAGATCAACCGGAAATGAAAAAGGGCAGGGCGCTTAAAAAGCTGGATATCTCTGCCGATCTGAGTAGCCTGAACAGGGTATTCAAAAAGACAAAACCGGACTTGCTTGCACAGGAATTATGCAATTTCCTGCTGCAAACGCCCTTCAACTGTTCGGGGTCCTTTGTGGAAGCCTTGTCTGCCGCTG
>CAJQOX010000192.1 GCA_905480075.1 uncultured Aureispira sp.
CATTGTTTTGATCATTAAGGTTCAGCTTGGAATTGTTTTCAGATTTAGTTAGTTTCCCCTGTTCCACCGATTCATCAACAACAAGGATTTCAGCAATTTTCTCTTCATCAGTAAACACTTCAGGTGTCAGATATACCCCCGTTCCTATAATTACAGCAAGGAGGGCAGCAGAAAAGGCGGGGATTGTCCACCATAAACTACCTGTGCTTTTAGTTATTATTTGGTTTTGATTCAATAACTTGGACATATTTTCCCAGGCGCCGGGCACCTGTTCAAATTGATGATTCGTGATTTTGTCACGTAAAAAGTCATCATTATTTTTGTAAAAATCAGCCATTGTTTTCGGTCTTTCTTCTGTTTTAATTAATGTTCTTATGTGTCAGGAAATCAATACCCTCTTAATACCAACTCTTCCTGATCCTGTTGGTATATCATTTTTTGTAAAGCTTTGCGTGCGTTTGCCAGATGCCATTTTGACGTCCCTACCGTAATACTAAGCATCTCAGCTACTTCCTTGTGTTTATATCCATCTACTACATACAGGCAAAATACTGTTCGCGATGCAGCAGGTAATTTTTGTATCAGTTTAAATAAGTCTTCTACATGTAAGTTGTTAATGCTGTCGTTAACCACAGGCGAATCTCGTTCAATTTCAAAATTCATCACCTTACGGTACTTTGTATGTTTTCTTACATGATCTATAGAGCAGTTAAACACAATCTTTGCAATCCATCCTGCAAGATTGTTATTGTCCTTATATTTATCAAGCGAAGTAAATACTTTCAGGAAGGCAGCATTCAGAATTTCAACAGCTTCTTCTTTTTGTTTAGTATAACGCATAGCTATACCTAACATCTTACCAAAGTATCGTTCATACAATATCTTCTGAGCAAGACGATGACCCTGTCGGCATCCTTCCGTTAATTCCTTGTCTGTATTTTTCTTCGAATATTTCATTTAATCAGGTTATACTTCCCCAAAGATTAATTTTTATTGCTTAATAAAAATCGCCTGGTGTATAACTTATTTATTTTTTAAATCTGTAAATATTACAATCCAAAACTATTCCTCTTTGTTAACAAAATGACTAAATTTGCAACATTCTTGTCGTCTTGTCGTCTTTTAATACTCTGACAAAAGATGAATTTAGTTTATTAACGTTGTTTATTAGTTTTTTGGTATGAAATGTGGTCTTACAAATTGATTCTATATAATAGAACGATTAAGAACCTATAATCGTTGGCTTTTTTGCCTTTTTTATTAAAATATCTTTTGTTTAGATCCCTGTTTATGGTTAAATCTTTTTTTTTTGCCAGTTTTGTTTTTACGTTTTTTAGTTAAAACGTATTAATTTTCTTTCCTTTTGCTTTATTTATCGTTTATTAATTAATAGTTTCTTTTGTTATTACCATAAATATCTGTTGTCATGAAATCGGGATTTTCATTCATTTTTCTTTTAATTTTCAGCTCACAACTCTCCTTTGCTCAAATTGAAGATGAGGTTATTGAAGATGAAACAATTGATAATACTGCCATTATTAACAGCAAAAAGAATAAAAAATTAAAGAATAAAAAAAGTGCTGCGAAAATTGACAATGTTTTTTTAGGTACTACATTCAGTTTCAGCGTTTCCAGTCAGTTTTTTTTGGACATTTCCCCTTATGGCGGTTATCTTATCGGTAAACATGTCGGGGTGGGATTAGGTGTTACCTATATTTATTTCGCTGACCTGGTGAATGGAAATTCGGACCATATTTATGGTGGAAGACTTTTTGTAAACCTGAGGCCTTTTTCCGAAATTAAAGGACTTAAAGGTGTTTATGCTCATATTGAAGGGGAGTACCTCAATCATACTGAATATTTTAACGGGGCACTTATTCGTAAATTTGTCCCTGCTGTCAATGTTGGAATTGGTTACAATACTGCTTTTGACAAAGGTTTTGCCTTTACTGCTGAGTTACTTGTAAACCCTCTTTGGTTTTCCAGAATGAACCTTGGTCTGTCGAATGTCTACCTCACTCCCTGGCAATATCGTGTAGGTGTCTATTATGCCTTCTGAAAAAAAATCCTGAGTAAAAAATCAAAAAATTAATTTTTCACTCAGGAAGTTACCCTCTATTATTTTTTTCAATTTTTATTTTTTAAGCAATTTCTCTATCGAACGGACAACTGAGTTGTCAGTAACTTTTTGAGATGGGCTTATTGATTGGACCACCTTACCATCTTTACCAATCAGAAATTTCTGAAAATTCCAGGATACGGGCGCATCTATCTTACCATTCTGTTCTTTGGATGTAAGATAAGTATAGAGTGGGTGGATGTCTTTACCCTTTACAGATATTTTTGAAAACATAGGAAAAGTGACTTCAAATTTTTTTGTGCAAAATTCTTTTATTTTGCTGTCAGTGCCGGGTTCCTGTCCCATAAAATTATTGGCAGGGAAGCCAAGAATTACGAGCCCGTCATCTTTGTATTTTTTATAAGTGGCTTGTAAATCTGCATACTGAGGTGTTAATCCGCACTTACTCGCTGTGTTTACAATCAACAATACTTTGCCTTTGTATTTTGATAAATTGACTGATTTTCCATCTATATCGTTTACAGTAAATTCGTGTACTGATTCCTGTGTCAGCCCTCCGTATAATAAGGCACTGCTCAAAATTGCTGCAAGTAAAAATTTCATTGATTGTATATTTAAAAAGTTAAACAAATGATAGCAACAGTATAACACTACAGAAATTATTTGGTTTAGTTATTTCTGATATTTTTAATTATTTAATTATCTCGATAAATAATTCAGATCCCTCTCTGGGTTTTATGGAGTTTTTACAATCTTCCATCTTTACAATGCTGAAATGCGGGGTGAAATAATCCATATATTCTTTCTTGCTTCCACCGAAAGGAGGACCTTCCCGGTCAATGGCAAGGGCTTCACCAAAAAATAAACCAACCAACTTGCCGCCTTCTTTAAGTATTTCTGACATTTTTTGCGCATAATCAGGTCGCAGGTCAGGATCTATGGCACAAAAAAAAGTTTGTTCAACAACATAATCAAAATCTTTTTGTTCCAGCTGGAAAAAGTCCCCGCATATTAACTGATTTTCTGGAAATCCGGGGTTGTTTTTTGAGAAGTTTGCTAAAGCATTTTCTGCCCAGTCACATAAATATAAATTTCTGAACCCTTTGTTGAAAAG
>CAJQOX010000193.1 GCA_905480075.1 uncultured Aureispira sp.
TTGCTGAGATAGTCGCAATACATCCTTTTCCAATAATCAAATCATCCGGTCATTATTTTTGCGTCAGCGATGTGCAGCAGGGTGGCCTTTGGCCACAGACCGCAGCAGCTGTTTTTCAGTTGCTGCGGGCCGAACGAACAGTGAGCTGCGGAACGTAGCGCCCGGGCGCCCTCAAAAAAAGTAGAAATTAGTAAGATTTTTTAGTATGGGTAGAGTATCACTAAGTTGAAAGCCTTTTTTAATGATAAGTAAAATTTGTTTGAATTAAAATGTTGAAAGGATTGATAAATAGCAAGTAGCTAAGGGGACAAAGAAAATCTAATGTCTGAAATCAAAGCGATAAAATAAAAAAAATATCAATTCTGAACAGAGATCAATTCAATTTCAAATACCAATGGAGTATTGGGTGGAATATTGCCCCGACCGGCAGTACCATAAGCAAGATGTGAAGGAATCAGTAATTTGCCTGTTCCTCCGGCATTGAAATAAGGAAAACCGTATTGCCATCCTAAGATAAGGCCACTCAGTTCAGAAGTAAAAGGATTGCCACCGAATGAACTTTGAAATACTGTATTGTCAAGGAATTTACCGGTATAATGTGCTGTTACTGTACTGTATACTCCGGCAGGTTGTGCGCCGGTTCCAATAACATCTATTGTATAATACAAACCATCCTGTGCAGCTATTGCAGTTAGGTTATTATCCTTGATATATTGTTGAATCAATGCTTCATCTTCTGCCCGGTAATCTTTATCGCAGGCACTGAATGAGATTATTGCAAGAGAAATAAAGAAAAGAATTATAGATTTCATCAGTTATTTTATATAGTTTATATGAGTTTCAATCTGCCTTCGGTATAACGACGCCAACGGTCAAGAACAGCGGTCATATCTTCGGGCAGGGGAGACTCTTTCAAAAGAAATTCTCCGGTGGAAGGATGAACAAATCCCAGGGATTTAGCATGCAGGGCCTGTCGGGGAAGTAATTTGAAACAATTTAAAACAAAATGTTTATACTTGCTGAATACGGTGCCCTTCAGAATTTTGTCGCCACCATAGGAAACATCACCGAAAAGGGTGTGCCCGATATGTTTGAAATGTACCCTGATCTGATGAGTTCGTCCTGTCTCAAGCTGACATTCCACGAGTGTAACATAGCCAAAACGTTGCAGGACTTTATAATGCGTGATAGCATGTTTGCCCTGTTCACCCTCTGGAAAAACATGCCGCAGTCTGCGATGACGTGGATGACGGTCAATATTACCTTCAATTGTACCTTCATCTTCGTCTACATCACCCCAAACAAGGGCCTGATATCGGCGCTCAATACTATGATCATAGAATTGAGCCGCAAGATGCGACATTGCTTCCTCATTTTTGGCTACGACCATCAATCCGGTAGTATTTTTATCAATTCTGTGCACGATGCCCGGGCGTTCATTTCCGTTTACAATAGGTAAGCCTTTCATATAATGAACCAGGCCATTTACTAAGGTTCCGTCTTTATTTCCAATGCCGGGATGTACAACAAGACCCGCAGGTTTGTGAATTATCATCAAATCATCGTCTTCATAACGAATATCAATATCCATCTCTTGTGCAACAGGGCCACCTTCTGTTTTCTGCTTTTTCCATTTTACCGTGATAGTATGACCGAACTTCACCTTGAAATTACTTTTGACTTTTTTTTCGTTGACTAAAATCCACCCTTCGTCAATAGCTTTCTGAACCCGGTTTCTAGTAACGTTCTCCAGCCTGCCCATGAGAAATTTATCAATTCTCAGTGGTTCCTGTTTGGGGTCTATAATAAAGGTTTGTAATAGATAAACCTCATTGCCAATTGTTTTTTCTTCTTTCATTATTTTTAATTATAATACAAAGATACCTAAAATCCTTTACCTTTGTCATATTAATATTAAAAATAGATTACTCTTTTTTCTAAATGCTGTTTACTTTAGTCAAATGCTATCTTTTTCAGATATTTTTTTTACTTATTTTTAAAATTCTTCCTGACTGAATTCGTCTTTTTATTTTTGCTTTTATCAGCAAAATAGAATATATTTGATTGGGAGTTATTTATTTAGCTCATTTATTCCATCACTTTAACCTGTATCTATGATTAATTTTTATTCTTTAGCTTTCTCCTTTTTGTTGATTTTTATCTTTGGTATATCTTATTCTCAGAATGTAGGAATCGGGACACTTAGTCCTGTTGCTAAACTTGATGTTGCGGGAGATATTGCCCTGAATGACAATCAACTCAAAATCAGAAGTGGTTCCGATACTGAGTTTTATATGACGTATAACGGCAATTTTAACGGGATCAAATTAAATGCCTATGACGCAGTATTTATCACCACTTCAAATCCTGCGCATGCAACACAGGGACAGGACCTCGTCGTACGGGGCGGCAGGGTAGGGATTAATACCACTACTCCTTCGAGGGGTTTATTTCATGTAAATGGTTATTACGATTATAATTCATCTAATTTTTCCTATTATGCTTTAGGCACCTCCGGAGGCCCTTGTTGTGGTGGGTTAGTTGATGTTAGTATATATGCCACTAATCGTATTCATGCTGCTGAATTCAATTCATTTTCAGATAAAAGAATTAAAAATATTATAGGATTGTCAAATTCCGAAATTGATTTAAATATAATCAGGAATATTGAAATCACGGATTATACTATGGTTGATTCCAGAAAGGGCAATAAAAAATACAAGAAAGTTATTGCTCAACAGGTAGAAGAAGTATATCCTTCTGCTGTTTCTTTAACAACAGATGTATTACCTGATATTTTTACAATGTCTGAAATGTCAGCAGGATTTATTCCTCTAAAAACATCACTTTCTGTTGGAGAAAAGGTGAAGTTAATCCTTGAAAATAAGGAATATGTATCCCTTGTCTCGGCGGTTTCTGATAAAGGATTCAACGTTGCAGATAAAATATCGGGAAAAGTATTTGTTTATGGTAGAGAAGTGGATGACTTCAGAACTGTGGATTACGAAGCTATATCTATGTTGAATGTCTCAGCTACTCAGCAACTAGCAAAAAAAGTAGAATTTCTGGAAAAACAAAATGAACTCCTCCGTTCTCAAAATTCCTCTTTCACTATTGTTAATGATGACCTTCGAGCTATAGTGGAAAATTTGAAAGCAGAAGTTAATCTGATAAAAAAGGAGCTTAATATCGAATTAAACAAATAAATTATCCAGGATATAAAAAAATTATTTTCATTCTTTAAATGAATAAAAGAGAGATATACTCAGGAATTGACCAGCTTATAGATTCTGGTAAAGGATATAATTCAAGTTTAGCTATAAGTCTTATGGTCAGTCAGTTGGGTTGTTCTTTGTTGGATGCTTTAAAATATCTTAAACCTCAGTTTACATCCGGTTCATCCGAAAACCTTTACGATTTTGAAGGTCAGATAAATATTTCAAATCTAACTGTTGTTTATGAAAACAACCAGGGATATGTGCCTTATATGGGCTCAGAAAACACAAGTACCCGATTAGTTAAAATTGAAAATAATGGAAAAATTGAAATGATTGACAGCCTTTTACATTTCCTGGAAGTACAGGATTGTAATAATGAACAAGAAATAAAAGAATTGATGCTTGAGGATTATTATTCTATTATTCCTGAAATAATAGATTTATTAAAGTTATAAATTTATTTCACATTCCATTTTTTTGACAGTAGCATTTGCAAAACCTTAAGGGCTTCGCCTCTGCAATTCCTTTTCCATTTAAAATTCAAAAACAAATTGGCGTTATTTTTCCGAATTTGGACAAACAAAGGCAGTACGGGGTATATCTGTTTTTTGTATTGCCATAAAGCCTCCTTTAATTTCCGCAAAGTTATGAAAACCTTTTGCATTCAAAATTGAAGCGGCTATCATAGAACGGTAGCCACTTTTACAATGAACAAAATATTCGGTTTTATCATCAATCTGATCCAAATTTCCAATGATATGATCGAGAGAGAACAATTGTGCACCTTCTACATGTTCCGTATTATACTCGGCAAGTTTTCTTACATCAAGTACAACTCCATTATTATTCAATCGGTTCAGCAGTTCCTCGGCACTTATAGATTCGATGTTTTCTATTGGCTTATCTGCCATCTGCCATGCTTTAAATCCTCCGTCAAGATATCCGATTGTGTTATCATAACCCACCCTGGAAAGTCTTGTAAGGACTTCTTTTTCACGCCCTTTTTCAGCAACAATTAAAATTTTCTGATTAATATCTTCAATGACAGTACCAACCCAGGGGGCAAATCCACCGTCAATACCAATGTTTATAGATTGAGGAATAAAAGCATCTTTGAATACCTGTGGTTTCCTGGTATCAAGCACCAAAATATCATTCTCTGAAATGAGTTTTTCAAATTCATCCGGAGAAAGAGGGGAGAGGCCTTTTTGCATTATTCCGTCAATATTCCCATAACCGCTTTTGTTCATCATAGCATTTTTGGCAAAATATTGCGGGGCTTTCGACAAACCATTTGTAACCTCATCAATGAATTCTTCTTTAGTCATATCGGCCCTTAGTGCATAATTAGTTTTCTTTTGATTCCCAAGACTGTCAAAAGTTTCCTTACTCATGCTTTTTCCACAGGCAGAACCTGCGCCATGTGCAGGGTATACAATCACCTCATCAGGTAAAGGCATGATCTTATTCCGAAGTGAATCAAATAACATTCCGGCAAGGTCCTTTACAGTTAGAGTGTTTTTTATTGCAAGGTCCGGCCTTCCTACGTCACCTATAAATAATGTATCACCGGAAAAAATAGCAATTTCTTTACCCTGTTCATTTTTTAGAAGATAGGTAGAAGATTCAGGCGTGTGGCCGGGGGTATGCAGAACGGTTATACTAATTTTTCCAATAGTGAATACTTCATTGTCTTTGGCTTCATGAATTGCATAGCCTGTCTTTGCAGTAGGCCCGTATATAATAGAAGCACCTGTCTTTGAAGCCAGGTCTACATGACCCGAAACAAAATCAGCATGAAAATGAGTTTCAAATATGTATTTTATTTTTGTGCCGTTCGCTTTTGCTAAATCGAGATAAGGTTGAGTTTCTCTCAGAGGATCAATTATAGCTGCTTCTCCTTCCGATTCTATATAGTAGGCACCCTGTGCAAGGCATTTTGTATAAAGTTGTTCGATTTTCATTTCTTGATTTCTTTATTTTTCTGTCTTTGTTTTCATTTGCCATGCAAAATTAATCAATTTTTTGAATAATGTTACAGACTAATGAATTTTGAATGATTAAAAATACTCAAAGGTTCAAAATGAAGTCCGTCCCATTCCCCAAACAAAAGGATAGGATGACCACCGCTGACAGAAAGAATTTTCATTTTAGACATTGTTGAAATTTCGGCGAGATTAAGTAAATTTTTGTCAGAATCAATAAGCCGTAAATTATTCTTACTATCTATTAATGCGGAAACACCACCGATGAATACCGGAAAATAACTTAACCAGGGGTTTGTTGATTTTGCTTCAGTGTAATTCATCATAAAACTATTGATGGAATTATAGGTTCTGAAATTAGATTTTACAACCAGATCAGTTATTTCAAAATGTTCGAAAGTAGCGCGTTGAGGATAGTTTTTTGAATAATAAGCAAGCTTGCCATTGATATACCATCCTGATTTATACTCATTATCAAAGCCAATATGCCCGAAGTAGCTTTCATATAAGAGTGCATCCTTATTCGTTTTTTTTCCTTGAAGCCATACCCTTCTGTAGGTTCGGTTTTCTACATCCTTGCCTTCTTTTATTCCTGTTATCAGCCAATCATCATATAAAAGAGGTCCTTCAGCTATTATTTCAGCTCTTTTTTGGGTTTTTCCAAGAGAACGATACAGATCTTCAAGCATAATTGCTGACAAAGACAAACGATTTCTGAAGGAGGTTACCCAAAAATAAAGCTGACCAAGCCTTGAGACAAGTAGTTCGGTCCAATCAGAGTCCTGAAGGATGAGTTGATAGGTTTCTTTCAGGTAGTTACTGATTCCAGGCAATTTTGCATTGACCATCTTGGCAGCGGCATCATTCCAAAAGTCAGCATTCTCTGCATTAGTGTTTGCTATTCCCTGACGAATAATGTCAGTCAACCAAACTTCGAGTTCTTCAATACCTGAACTCATGAGATCAAGGCGTTTTTGCCAACGTTTTTCTTTAGCAATTCTTGCCTTTTCGATTTGTATTTCTGTTTTAATAAGTTTTTTAGGTTGCTTGTTTATTTCTTCAGTCATCAATTTTTCAGACCTCAACCACTGTGTAAGCTGTTCTGAAGGAGGTTGATGTTTAAACAAGGCACTGCTTTTGACATATAAATACAACAATCCTATTATATGTTTGCAGGCATTATTCTTAGAACTGCAGCTGCATCTGTACTTCAACCCTTTTAGTTGAATCTGTACACTGAACCTTTGTGTGTCCAACACGGTGCAATCCCCCCATATCGCCTCATAATTTGTTGACAGATCGGTCCACTTACTTGAACTTGCAAGCATTCGGCCTCTGCGTTCAGTAGAGTTGTCAGGGGCTAGCAATTTTATTTTATCTTCTGTCCAATACATGTTACAATTATACTTATTTTAGATTTATTTTTACTTATTCATAAAAAACTTTCGTTTGTTATTTGGATATTATATTCTTTTTTTGTTTTTACCTGTCAAACAATTTGTTTATATTTGTTTTGTTATAAAAAATACAAATTATGAAAAATTCAGAGGATTTTCATGAATCCTTAAGTCCTTCTTTGCAAAAATTAGAGGATTTTCGTCTTTCCCAGATACAAGCTAACAAAAATGCTTTATGGTATTATGTTTTGCCTGCAATAATTGCCGTAGGTTGTATTCCCGTATACTGGAAAATTAATCCTGTAATGGCTTTTTTGCTTTTTATAATTGCAGTAACTATCGCAGTTCAGATATCTTTCAATGAAACCGGAAAAGCATTAGAGAGGTATAGTCTGGTTTATTTTAAAAACATTTTTCCTCTTGTACTAAAAGCTTTTTGCTCTAAAGTTTCTTTTTCTGTTAATAATAAAATACCCAAAAAAACATTTTTATTTTCCGGACTATTCCCTTCTGCTGAAGTCTTTAATGGGAAACATTTATTTAAAGGCACAGATGACAATGGATACAAATTCAGGTTTTCCAATCTTGAGGTGTTGTATAAGACTTCTATTGACCAATCTGATACATTGTTTAAAGGCTGGTTTTTTGAAATTGATACTCCCCATCCTTTTGAAACAACTGTAAAAATTTTTCCTTCAAAAAGTATCTCTTCAAATAACCCCTTAGATTTTCTATCCTCTGACGAAAATCCAATCGTTGACCTTAGTCATTTCTCCTCAGTATTTAATAAAGATTTCACGGTCTTCAGTAACAGTGCCAATATGACGGAATTTTTATTGACACCGGATCTCATTGACTCGATTTATAGTATTGAAAAAAAATGGAAAACAAAACCCTCATGTAGTTTTATCGATAATAAAATTTTTGTTGCTATTCCCTCTGAACATAATCTCTTTTTTTCAGATATAAATGATGTTCTGATACAAAAATATTTCAGCGAATTACTCTATCAGGACCTGCTACTCTGCTTCGGGATTATTGAAGATTTTGGTAATGGAATTAAGGTAAAGCCTGAGGAGAATTCAATAACTGATAATTCTGCTCATAATCTCATTATCAAAGAATAGTAATTTAAGTATTTTCAGAATTGTTTTTTGTTAAAATCAAAAGATATTATTGGATTTTATCATTTTATTAGTACTTTTAGATATCACATTAATACCACTCTCTTTATTTTTATTTGATTTTATCAAAATTTTATAATTATGAAGTCTCTTTCTCTTTTGTTTTTCTCTCTGTTGATTTTTTCCTGTTCTGATTATTATGAACCGAAGGAATCTGCAACTGTAACTGCCGCAATTATTCAAGAATATAGCGAAGAATTGGATATTATCAGAGAACATGAAAATCTGCATATCAAAAATAAACGTTCCGTCGATTTAGCTATCAAATCAAATGAACATTCCAAAGATTCACATGGCAATGAAATCATCATCTCACTGAAGTTTAATATGCTCGAATGGAAACAGAAATCCTGGGGACATCATGCGGCAGACCCTGTTAATCTGAAAGCAGAATTGTCTGACGAAGTCTTAGAAAGGGTTTACCTAACTATTGAATCCTTACAGCTTAATCATACTTACAAAAAGGAATTCAAAGCAGAAGGACAAACTACCTATACTGCAGCTCTTAAAATTGACAATAAGGAGATAATTAACCTTGAAGGCGGTACAACTTTTAATAATGATGAAGTTTCAAATAAAATGCATCAACTTGCTGGATATATGGAGTATTTAGCCAAAGGTAACGGTGATGCCTTTATGGAAAATACAGCAAAATACAGCCTTATTAAATCTGAATGAATTTAATTAAAATTTTCTTCTTTTCCCTGGTTTTTTTAAATGTATCCTGTAACTCCGGGGTTCAAAACCAAGGTTTAGATCCCCGCGACAAAATCCGAACCTACACCTCAGAAGACTGGGATTACTGGCAATCCACACTGGAGGGACAAAGCGGTAAAATCCGTACCTACACTTCGGAAGACTGGGATTACTGGGATTATGAAATTGATGGTCAAAGCGGTAAGATACGGACCTATACCTCGGAGGACTGGGACTACTGGGAAGTAGATAACGGGGCACTCAAAATACGCACCTACACTTCGGAGGACTGGGACTACTGGAAAATAACGGGTTCCGGGGTCAATATTTCTGTCAGAACCTATACTTCGGAAGACTGGGACTACTGGGACATATCCGGCGATGTTAGTGGTAAAATCCGCACTTATACCTCGGAGGATTGGGATTATTGGGAAATAACGGCAGATTTGTCGGGTCTGACAGCGGAAACTAAAGCTGCAATTTTGTTTATTCCTGTTTTTACAAGTGCTATATATATTCAAGGTATTTGCCTTTGACTATTTTTAAGTTATACCTCATTAAGTTTATATGAAAACTATTCTTGAAACTGAAAGACTCCTGCTAAGAGAAACAGATCTTTCAGATGTCCCGGAAATTTTTCAACTTCATACCAATACCGAGGTCCAAAAATATACTGGTGAACCAATCCCAGATACCATAGAAGATGTTAAAATTGCAATGAAGAATCATATTCAGGAAAATTTTGAAGGCAGGGGCTATGGCCGGTGGGCTGTTATTTACAAACCTGAAAATAAACTTATTGGTTGGTCAGGCCTTAAATACCTCACAGAATTTGATGCAGTAGATATTGGATACCGCTTTTTTTCCTGCCTATTGGGGCAAAGGGATTGCAACTGAAGCCGCTGTTCAGGTTGTCAGGTATGGATTTGAAGTACTGAAAATGAATAAGATTATCGGAATTGCCATGTCGGCAAATTTAGCTTCTGTCAAAGTTCTTCAAAAGGCTGGGTTATCTTTTGATAAATTGGCACCTTATGAAGAGGGTGGGGAAGATGTTCAATGGTATTCTCTTTCCCGTGACGAGTACTTCTCCGGATAATAGACAAGAAATCTATCATTTGTGAAAAATTTTAAATTAGAATGGCTCTAATTTATAAATTTTTAAAGGTTTATACTTACTTTTGTTTAACTAGTACCTACAAAAGATATAAATATGTTCAGGATTATTATTTTAACCCTTGTCTCCATCACCTTTTTTCAATGCGGTCAAGTTGATCTTAAAGACAGCTGCAGAGGTGAGTGGGCCTATATGATTGATGATACTACTTATTCAGAAATACTGATTTCTGAGGAAGTTATTTTCCCTTACCATAACAACAATCTGAACAGTTTCGAATACAAATACAAAATTAAAAATGACACTTTCATTATATATGGAGATAATAGTGAAATTGTTGAATCCTCTACTATTTATTCACTTGGCCCCGATTCTTTCAGAATTCCTGGAATTACAACCGCTGTTTTAAAAAGAGTAAAACGTGATTTCGATCATCCTCACAAACTTGCTACCTATCATTACAAGCGAAACAAAATTTTTGCTGATAATGACAGTTCAATTGTGAAAATTATTGATAAAAATGTTTTAGTAGATATGAATGATTCAAAAAATATTTTTGATGAAAACTATCAGGAAAGGAGGGTTAATGCTATTTACAAGATGAAAAAACAAAAAGAAGCTGCTCTAAAAAACAGTTAAAATCAATGTGTCTTTTTTTTTGATGTTTCTATTCTTATTTATTAAGTTATGCTCATGAGAAATATCATTTTCTATTCTTTGTGGCTTATCGTCATATTTTTTGCCTTATATCTCTCTTCTATTGCCCTTTCTTATTTTTCCTTTGACCTTAATTATGGTTTTCTGAAGGCTAAGCAGCATTTGCTTCACAATAAGTTATGGTTGGTCTTTTTCTTTATTCATCTTCTTTTCGGTGCAATTGCCACCCTTTCAGGATGGCCTTTGTTTTTTAGTCGACTTGTTGCTTTTAAATCTGTTTGGCATAAACGAATCGGAAAACTTTACATTTATTCCATTCTACTTTTTACCGGACCAACCGGTTTGTACTTAGCTTTTTTTGCAGAAGGAGGAAAATGGGCTACTCTTGGTTTTTTGCTGATGAGTTTTGCCTGGATGCTACCTACCTATATGGCTTTTTATACCATCATGAATAAAAACCTCCGAGGACACTACCGATGGATGATCAGGTCCTATTGTATGACACTTTCCGGGGTTACTTTAAGACTATTTATGCCTTTTGGCTCAAGAATTGTACTATGGGAAGAAGAGACCACCTATATGATAAGTTCCTACGTTTTTATTTTGAACATTATTTTAGGTGAAATTATATTATATTTTAATAAAGATCAACAAGAGAATCTTTTTAATTTAATTGAGTAGCTTTTTTGTTTTTTTTACCAAGATTAATAGAAATTATTGTACATTTATTTTAACACTATTTATTTCATTTAACCCGGATTTTATGAAGACTTTTAATATTTCCTTTGTCGTTCTGTTACTTTCCTGTCTGTTATTATCTTTTATTGCTCCAAATAATCTGAGTATTTCTGAAAGTAATTCTGAAAATTCCGTCAATAATATAGTTTTTAAAAATATTAAGTCATCACCTGAGGCAGATACTTTAAGTTTCGAATCATTGAATCGCTTCGTATCCGTTGAACTTACCAGACCTATAGAATATTGTTTTGAGAAAAAAGATCCTCACATGTTCATGTCCAAATGTTATTCCCGAATTTATTTTCAATTAATGAATTCAGAAATTAACAGCATTTTATATAAGGATTACGACATTCGCGGTTCTATTATTTTCAATGATTGTAATCAGGAATCAAGAATGGCAGATATTGTAGTTAATTATTCTAAAAAAACAATTACTGTAAGGGAATCTTACAGAGGGGGGAGTCAGGACTATAAAGATTATATAAAAGACATTTGTAGTTTTATAAATAAAAATGGTATTCCTAAATAATATATTGCAGACCATTTTTTATGGATATAATATCTTCTCTTGAAACAAAAATTAAGCTTGCTCCACATTACGCTGATATTTTGAGTACTGCTTTTGAAGAAGAGTTTTTCCGGAAAGGAACTTTGATATGGAGACAGGGAAATAGATGCAAAAGGTTATTTATTGTCAAAACCGGTATGCTCAGAGTATTCTATTACGACTCCAAAGGCAGAGAAATTACTCATTGGTTTGCCAGAGAATATACTGCATTAACCGACCTCAATTCATTCTTCCACAAGAAACGGAGTGACTATAATATGGAGTCCTTAGAAGATACTGTGGCTTATACTATAACGCTTGACCGTCTTAATTCTTTGTTTGATAAATACCATGAAATTGAACGTTTTGGTCGGCTTTTTACTATGGAAATGATGGTTCAGCTTACCGAAAAAGTAAAAGATCTTCAGTTTCGTTCAGCTGAAGAAAGATATAATATCCTCCTGGAAAAACATCCCTCAGTAATACAAAGAGCTCCCTTAGGGAAAATCGCTTCGTATCTTGGTATTACACAACAATCTCTCAGTAGAATAAGGGCAAAAAGGTAGTTTTTAATAGTTATAGCGAACTATTTTTAATAAAAAAAAGGCTTAATCAGCAACGAAAAACATCCCGCTGCCCTTATGCCTTTTAAGTCAATTCTATTTATTTTATTTTGTAATTTAGCTTCTTTCCTTCATCATCTCACCACAAATTTCCTCAACCCGTTTAACCATATCGGGAGAACCCATGTATATAGGTGTTCGTTGATGCAATTCAGTTGCTTCGAGTTCCATAATACGTTCCCTTCCATTCGTTGAATGACCGCCTGCCTGTTCCACTATAAATGACAAGGGGTTGCATTCATATAATAAACGCAGTTTCCCATTTGGAGAACTTGTAGTTGACGGATAAATAAAAATTCCACCGCGAATCAGTGTACGGTGTACATCGGCTACCATTGACCCTACATAACGGAAGTTGCATCCATTTTCCATACACTCATCTATAAATTGCTTGGTACCTGTATCAAATTTGTGATAAGCGCTTTGATTTATAGCGTATATTTTACCTTCCTTTGGTATGCGTATGTCAGGATGAGAAAGACAGAACTCACCAATAGATGGATCTAGTGTGAAGCCGTTAACTCCTTTTCCGGTAGTATAGACCAACATAGTAGATGAACCGTAAACAACATAGCCCGATGCTACCTGTTCCACTCCGTCCTGCAGAAAATCTTCCAATTGGCATTCCCCGTCATCAGAAACCCGTCGGTAAATAGCAAAGATAGTTCCTATAGAGATATTGACATCTATATTGCTTGAACCGTCCAAAGGGTCAAAAAGGACAACATATTTAGCATTTTCACTTTTTTTGATAGGAACAAAGGTTGTGTTTTCTTCAGAGGCGATACCACAACATTCTCCACTGTTCTGTAAACAGGAAATCAAAAGATTATCTGCCATTACATCTAGTTTCTGCACCTCTTCGCCAGATGAATTTTCTATGCCTGCTTGTCCGGAAATGTCTGCAAGACCAGCTTTATTTACTTCTCTGCTGATTATTTTACAGGCAAGTCCGATATCTCTCAATAATCCTGATAATTCACCGGTGGCAAAGGGGAAGTCCTTTTGTTTCTGAATTATAAATTCATCTAAAGTGATAATACTTCGCATATTTATTTTCTTTCTAGATTTTAGATAGATTAAATTTCATTTTTTCAAATCCAAATATACATATTAATCTACTTTTTTCATGCTTTGTTCAGTACTTAACTTTAATTTAGTCAGGATTAATATTTTTTTTTTGATTGTAAGGTAGATAATATTTATATTTGTACATGTTAAGCTTTTCAAAACTCATAACAGGCTACGATAAGCCACTCAATCAAAATCCGATAAGTGCCTCCTTTAAACAGGGAAGTCTTATTGTGCTTTTAGGAAGAAATGGCTGTGGAAAAAGTACGCTATTAAAATCGGCGAGTGGGTTTTTAACTGCATTGAATGGCCAGGTTCTTATTGATATGCAGGATATAAACACTATTAAAGCCAAGCAGCTTGCAAGGAAATTAAGTATTGTTAATACAGAAAATATCCTTACTGTTTATATGAAGGTTTATGACCTGATTGCCCTTGGAAGGTTTCCTTATCTTGGGTTTTTGGGTGAATTAAAATCTAAAGACCATGATTTTATCAATAAAATATTGGGGGATTTATCTATTGAACATCTTGCTGCAAAATACATCACTGATTGCAGTGACGGAGAACAACAAATGATCCTTATTGCAAGGGCATTAGCGCAGGATACTCCGCTGATATTACTCGACGAAGTAACTGCACATCTTGATTTTGTAAACAGGATCAAAATCTTTCAAACTTTACAAAACCTAACAAGGAAACAGGATAAACTTATACTCATGGCTACCCACGATCTGGAAATTGCTTTGAGTTTTGCAGACGAAGTTATTCTTTTTCAAAACCAATCTATTCAAATCAATACGCCCTCCTATTTCATTGAAAATGATATAATTCATGATGTCTTTCAGGCTGAAGACATCGATTATAAATTGAAACTTTAAACTATTCTTAGAAGAATAATATTGAAAATATCTCATCGGCACATAGGGGTATTTCCTTTTTAGGTGGTTTTAATGAATATTATTTTTAAAAAAAATGTAACCTATCATTATCTCTGTATTATGTTGTTGTGAAAAAATTAAAGAATTTTATTTTATAAATGCTTTTTGAACAAACTAATAATTCCGACAACTATGATTTTTGTTACTTTTATATTCATTTTGTCTAAATTATCAAAATTGACTTTTTTTCCTTGTGCAGCTATTATTTGGCAATGATTAATTATTAACTAAACATTTCGGTTTTCTTGCTTCATCATTTATGCTTTTAATCTAATTCCTTCTTATATGTTTCGTTTTCTGATTCTCTTATTGTTCGTCAATTCGTCTTTTGTTCAATTAACTGCACAATCAAAAAAACTATACCCTGTTCATGACAACAAAGGGTGGGGACTGATGGATGCGAAAGGAAATCTAGTCGTAAATACTGAATATAATGCTATCAGTGAATACAAATCGGATGGTTATGCCATCATTCAGAAAGGGGATTTTGTTGGAGCTGTCGATTCTACAGGTAATATTATTATTCCCTGCAAATACCAATACCTTGATTATATTAGTAAGGGATTGTTTAATGCTAAATTTTGTGGAGAATGGAAAGTAATTAATTCTGGTGAAGAAGTTATTTTTGATAAAATGGTTGGCAATATCACCTTTATTGATAGTAATTATGTCTCATATGAAGAAATCGATGGTAAAGGGTTAGCACATATTAAGAGAGGAATTATTTTGCCACCTGAATTTTCACATTTCTCTTTCCCTTCAAAACAATTTATTTTGGCATATGACAAAAAAAATCAATGTGCTATGTATAATATTTCTGGAAAAATGGTCCTTCCCGCTGGTTTTAGTGAAATTAATGTTGAAGGAAATAGAATCTGGGGAAAACGTAGTGGCAAATGGGGGGCATATGATCTGAGTGGTCAACTCGTTGTCAAATCAGATTATCTTTTATACCGTACATTAGGCCCCTATTTTTTTGAACTTACAGATGAAAAAGGGAAAAAAATTCTAATGTCTTCCTTTAATGATAGTATAGTAATGTCTAAAATGAAGTCTTATGCAGCATATAATGATAAGTATGCCATGTTTACTGACTTTTATGATAAATCCGGGCTGATTGATATTAAAGGTAATATTATCCTTGATCCTGAGTATGATGATATTTCAGATTTCGGAAACAATTCATTTCGACTCAAAAAAGATGACTTCATGGGTATCATGGATGATAGTGGCAACTTGATTGCTCCCTTTGTCTATGATTTGATCGCCAAACCGGATGCTGTTGTTTCTCTAGTGAAAAGGAATGATAAAATTGGTATTCTGAACCTCAAGGGCAAGGTGGTACTGCCAATTGTCTATGATAAAAATCTAAAACTTAATGACAATATTGCCAGGTACAAAGATAAAAATGATGTTCTTCAACTCTTTACCTTTGATGAAGCGGGTGAATTATTAAATAATTCCAAATTTTCAAATATTAAATCTCTCAAAGTTCGTTCTGCTGTAAAAATAAGAAACGGAAATCGAGTTGCTAATACCAATACATTAAATGACAACATTTTCAGAATTAGTGACTCCCTTATTTTTAAATTACATCAGCCAACCAGGAAGTGGGGACTCTGGAATTCCGATCTCAATGAATATAAGTTCGTTCCGCAATGGTCTTCTGTAACAGTTTTAAAAGAGGTTGGGATTTCTATTGTATCGATGTCCGACATCAAAATTGGAGGCGTTATTAAAACGGATTGCCTTGAAATGGAATTTAACAGGGTGTATGGAATCTTTGCTAATGAAAGAGGACTTCCGGTGACCAAAATGGAATTTCTCGATATCAGAATCTCTGATTTCCAGGAGAAAAACCTTGATATCGCAAGGTGCATTTTTGTAGGTGGTTCTCATGGAATTATATCTGACCGTGGAAGAATTTTATTAAGGGGTTTTGCATATATTGGGGAGTTTATTGAGGGCAAAGCAAGAGTTTCTAAAAAAGGCAAAATTGCTGTTGACGTTAACAATAAAATTAAAAGACCTCTTAGAAATGCTTTAAGTTACTATACTGATTTTATGTCTTCGTTCAGATACGAAAGCGGTACTATGCGTTCTACAAAAGAAACGTTTGAATCTAATGCCAAAATTTATTGCAAAGGTGCCAAATGGGGGTTTATTGACACCCTCGGACAAATGAATTCCCCTTTTAGTTTTGATTATGTTACAGATTACTCCAATAACAGGGCAATGTTTCAACAAGAAGGGCTATGGGGAATGATTGACGAAATTGGAAATATTGTACTTAAAGCCCAATTTGATGATATTAACTTTTTACCCAGATCAGATAAAAAACTCTTCTATGTTACTGATAATATCTCACTGAGAGGTGCACTAGATCAAAATTCAAAAATTATTGTACCTGTGAATTATACACGTATCAAAGATTTTCATGATGATAGAATCGCTGTAAGGAATATTTATAGAAAGTGGGGTTTTGTAGACAGGAATTCTATAGAAGTTATTCCAGCTACCTATCAGGCCGTTCATGATTTCAGTGAAGGTTTGGCTGTAGTGTACGACAAAGGACGATGGGGGGCTATTAATACTAATGGTGATTTTGTTGTCAAAGCAATCTATTCGGCTATGGGTGATTTTAAGGAAGGTAAAGCTTGGGTACGACTTAAAAATGGTTATAAAGGATATTTAAATAAACAGGGCGAACTCCTTTTTTCACACAAACTTTCCAGAGTGTCTGATTTTAAAGATTCTGTAGCAAGAGTTTATATCCGTAAAAAAGGCTGGGCTTTAATTGATATAAATGGCAATTATATCATGAAACCTAAAAAACGGTTTAAAAAAATTGAAGAATTTAATGACAAGGGCTTAGCTAAGGTCAAAATTGGTAAGAAATTCAGACTCATTAATCTTGAAGGTAAATTTGTAGGCAAAAAATCCTTCGGGCTGATTCGGAATTTTGTAGAAGGCCATGCTGTAGTCAGAAAACAGGTCGTAAATGCTTTTCGGTTAGGAAAAACAAATCTGAATTATTCTTTTATTGACACTACCGGAGAAATTGTTGGTAACAACGAATTCAAATATCTGAATAGTTTTCATAATGGAAGGGCCGTTTTTAAAAATGATGACAACCAAAAGGGATATATCAATTATAATGGGGAGGTAGTCATTGAACCCGTATATTTTAAAGCAGGCGACTTCCATGATAACCGGGCGGTCGTATGGCACTCTTTTAATAAAACGGGGGTTATTGATACTTCAGGCAATATTATCGTTCCGCTAAGCTACAACAAAATTATTGACATTAAAGAAGGGCTCGCTCTTGTACGAAAAAACTCATGGTCTTATTTCTTTGTTAACGAGGACACCAAAAGACATTCTCCAGTAAATTATCAGGGAGGATATGCTTTTCAAAATAATCTCGCACCAGTGAAAAAAAATGATAAATGGGGAATAATTAATAATAAAGGTATTGCTACGCTTATTCCTAAATATAGTGATATCAAACCTTATAGTAAGGGGATTGCCAAAGTCTCTGTTTCCAATTTAGTGGGCGTGGTGGATATAAATGGAAAAGTGATTATTAAACCGGAATACGAATATGTTTCCTATGTAGGGGATGGTTTGTTCAGAGTTGAAAATGGTGATAAAGTGGGTTATTTGAACATGAAGGGAAACTGGGTTTGGGAAATGCAATAATTCATAGAACGGTTTTTCTGTTTTCTGCATAAGGTCCCTGCCTTCTCTGTCAAATATTTTTTGAATAAGTCTGCTTTGCTAAGGCATAATTCTTATATTTGGTTATTATATTAATCAAAATCTGTTTTTATGCTTACCAATACTTTTTCCCCTCAGGTTGCTGCGCTTATTCCCATGTTTTATATCGGTTGGTCCGATGCTGTTCTCAGTCCGTCTGAAGTACTATTGATTACAAATAAGATCAATGCTTTTGATTGGTTAAATAACGACGATAAACTTTTATTATCTCTGTGGTCTGATCCGAAAAACCCTCCTTCTGATGAATTGATGTCTGAATGGTTAAGATCTATGAAAGATGCTGCAATTAATTTGAAATCTGAAGGTAGACAGTCTTTGGTCAGTCTGGGGGTGGAAATGGCTAAAACTCAGGCTGATGATAATACTTGGCTCACTCAGGATGTTATTGATGCTTTATCTGATCTTGAAAATGTCGTAGGCCTTGCTTCTTTGGAAATGCATGGTCATATCCTCAGCCACGAACAAATAGCGAAAGAAAGAGAAGCTGTTCTGAATGCTTCAAATGTTAATGTGAATGCACTTCAACATATTCTTGATGATGAATATGGTGATATCAGGCAGAAAGTCTTTAAAGTTCTTCATGACCCTATGTTTGGCTTAAAAACTATCAGAAATAAAGAGGAGTATAGAGAACAAGTGCTTAAATGGTGTAAACTTATCGCCGATCAGGGTTTTGGTGCCTTGCATTTTCCCGATCAGTTTGGCGGACAAAATAATATGGGTGCCTTTGCAGCGGTATTCGAAACACTGGGGTACCACGATCTTAGTCTTACGGTTAAATTTGGTGTGCAATTTGGTCTCTGGGGGGGTGCCGTTTTATGGCTCGGCACTGAAAAACACCACCAAAAATACCTCAAAGATATTGGTACTCTTGAATTACCGGGGTGTTTTGCAATGACAGAAACCGGACATGGTTCTAATGTAAGAAATTGCGAAACTACGGCTACATATAATCCGGAAACCGATGAAATTATTGTAAATTCTCCTACCATTTCTTCAGGGAAAGACTATATCGGGAATGCTGCTGCTCATGGTCAAATGGCTGCCGTCTTTGCTCAGCTTATTGTTCATGGCGAAAATCATGGAGTCCATGCTATCCTCGTTTCTCTCAGAAATAAACAAGGTGTTATTGAAAAGGGGGTTAAAATAGAAGATTGTGCCTACAAATTAGGCCTTAATGGTGTGGATAATGGCAGAATTTGGTTCGATAATGTAAGCGTACCACGTTTTAATCTCCTTAATAGATATGGTAATATCGATGATAACGGATTGTACTCAAGTCCTATTGAAAGTTCTTCCAGAAGGTTTTTTACTATGCTCGGAACCTTGGTAGGAGGGAGGCTATGTGTTCCAAGGGCTGGTCTCAGTGCTGCCAAATCCAGCCTCACTATTGCTGTAAAATATGCGCTCAAAAGAAGACAGTTCGGCCCGGAAAACGAACCCGAAATGCTCATTATGGATTACCCTTCTCATCAACGCAGACTTATGCCCCGCATTGCCAAAGCCTATGCGCTCGATTTTGCACTGACTTATCTCACTAAACGCTTTTCAGAACGCACGGAGGAGGATATGAGAGAAATCGAAACCCTCGCTGCAGGTCTTAAATCTGAAGCTACCTGGTTTACTTCAGATACCATTCAAGCCTGTCGTGAAGCTTGTGGAGGCAAAGGTTATCTCGCTGAAAATCGCTTCGCTGACTTCAAGGCTGATTCAGACATTTTTACCACCTTCGAAGGAGATAATACCGTTCTGATGCAATTAGTTGCTAAAGGCGTTCTTTCTCAATTCAATAAAGAAGTAACTGGCAATGGATTTATGGGCATTGTCAGCTTTGTCGCCAATAGATTTGTCGATACCGTCAGAGAAAAAAACTTTCTCAATACCAATAATTACGATGAAGGTCATTTAAGAGACCCCGGCTTTCTTTCTGATGCTTTCAGCTATAGATTGCAAGACCTTTCTGTCTCGGCCGGACAACGCCTCCGTAAGTTTATTAAAAAAGGTTTTGACCCTCATAATGCTTTTCTGAAATGTCAGAATCATCTCCTTGAAGTAGCACAGGCTTATGTAGATAATATTGTTCTGCAACAATTTATTGCTCAGATTGATCGTTGCCAGGATGTCAAGGTAAAGAAAACACTCAAATTGTTATGCGATTTATATGCTTTGCATACTATCGAACAGAACAAAGGTTGGTATCTCGAACAGGGTTGTATGTCGGGTAGTAAAAGCAGGGCCGTTCGCCGCTTGGTTGATAAATTATGCAAAGAGGTAAGGAATGATGCACTTTGTCTTGTCAATGCTTTTGGTATTCCGGATGCTTGCCTTGCTGCACCGATTGCAGGGTATAGTTAGTTTCATTCTACCTTATGATTATTTCTGTAAATACTTTATTAAGTAGTTAATCTGGATTCTATACATCAATAGTTAAACTCAATCGTGTGCTTTAACTAATCCAATATTATTAAAAAGAGTTTTATTTTTTAAATCTTTTTTTTATCTTTAATGGTTTAATTTCGGTTTGCTTAAAATTGAGATTGTATAGGGTTTTCCGGGGAGTGCTGAGACAATTTCAAAAAACATTTATTTAATATGCTTGATAAAATACAAGAATTACGCAGAGAGGTTGATCGCTATCTTAGACTCTATTTGTCAGAAAAAGATAAATACAGCAAAAGATCCAAAGAAACAAAAGTTTTCCTTAAAATGAGACATCTCAGAAAATCGCTCGACAAAGCAATTGCTCATTTAAAAATGGACAAGGAGCTCATTCAAACATCTCCCTTGACGACAACCTTGTCTCCCAAACCGAAATCTGTTGTTACACCAAATAAATTATCGAAAAATACTACTCCGGGGGTAAAAAAAGTACCAAATATTCAAAAAACGGATAAAATTAACTCTTCTATTTCAGCTTCTGTAGGCAATAAAGGTAAAAATACATCAGAAGACACCAAAGTCGTTCAATCTTTGCTCAATAACATCGGGGCTAAACTGAATGTCGACGGTGAATGTGGTAAAGCTACCATCTTGGCTATCCGAACTTTCCAGTCTGATGTTCTTGGTTTTTCTAAATCTGATGGCAGGGTTGACCCTGATGGCTATACTCTTAAAGGATTACTCGCAGAAGGAATCCCTGAAGATAATACACCGCCAACTATCAAATATTCCGTGGGAAATAAAGGAAAAAATAATAAAAAAGATGTTAAAGTAATTCAGAAATTACTGAATGATAATGGCGCTAAACTTACTGTAGATGGTATCTGTGGTAAAGGGACTATCCGGGCTGTCAAATCTTTTCAGAAAAATAAACTAGCTAACCCACGTCCCGATGGAAGGGTAGATGTAAATGGTAAAACATGGAAAGCACTTTTAACAAAAGTTGAAGTTCCTGATTCATCAAATGTTGAGTTAATTAAAACAGAAAAAAAATCGAATAACAGAACGGATAATACTAAGAAATCTGTTGATAATCCCATAGAGGAATCTGAAAACACTTCTGATGATAATGCTGTAAATATTAAAAATGTAACAGAACATAATTTAGACAAAGAAACAGAGCAATCCACATCTTCTGATAAAAACAATTGGAAATATTTCTCCCACAATGACTGGAATCAAACAAAAATAAGGTTGGGTTCCGGACGTACAGCAAAACCTTTAAATGAAGATGCTGAAAAATTATTGAAAAATATACTTGCAGGTGCCGGATTAAGATCTGCAAGAGTAACAAGTACCCTTCGAACTTTTTCCGATCAGGCTTATATTGTTTTAACTCAGGTTACTCAGGAAGAAGTGAATAAATGGTATTCCTGGATTAGGAAAAATAGAAATGTCTATGATAAATATGCCAAGCAACTAAAGGATGGAGTTGATAAAGAAAAGGTTTTTAATGAATATGGTGAATGGATCAAAAAAAATGTAGGGCTTGCAGCAAGTAATCACCTGAGTGGAATTGCACTCGATATTGCAGGTTGTGACCTCGAAAAATT
>CAJQOX010000194.1 GCA_905480075.1 uncultured Aureispira sp.
TAGCTGCCGGTTGTATCCTGACGGTGTTTCAGTGGTTCTACCCAGGGGGCATCATGTTCAAATACCAGAATGATACTTTCAACATTTGGAGTTGGAAAAGAACGGATGTTGTATTTTTTTGCAATAGTATCTATAGCACCATAGTCAGATGTACGAATAGCTACCAAAGCATTATAGATAGCCTGCACCAGTTCCTCCGGAACCCGGATTGTTTGCTTGGATATCCTTTGTTCTTTGTTGATTAGACGTAAGGCAAGACGGGCGGCATCTTTTTTATAGATAACTTTCAGGTACTTTGGGAGCAGATTGTCATTGACAAAAAATTCGGGAAGATTTTTTAATATTGTAAGTTCACCTGTTTTCTTTCCCTTTTTTCCGCGTTTCCCTCTTTTCCCACGTTTCCCTCTTCTTTGAGCATCTATGTCATCAACAGACGAAAAAAATATCAGGGCAATTAAAAATATACACTTTGTGATGCTGTACATTGTCTTTAAGACCATAAATTTATTGTTTTTAATCAAAATGTAGAATCTGAATTATGTTTTTCAATTCAGAATATGTACCTCTGTAAAGGTAATTATTTGAATCTTATTTTCAAAAAAAGCATATAACTTTAAAAAATAATTTATAATTTCTGAAAATTTTTGATTGTTTTATTTTCTGACCTTTACTGTAAAGTTTAAACCACCAACCAGCATTATGTAAAAACAACTATATTTTGCCAGCGTTCATTTACGCCAAAAAGCCTGCGTTCAGAGCAGGCTTTTGGGGGGATGAAGAAGAGAGGGTAATTGTTTTTCTGATTGCTGTATATTATAGTTTGTCAAGTTGATGTTTTAATTCCAAGGCTTTATCTTTATAAAGATGTGCTTTTTTTTCTCCACAGATTTTTTTCAGATTTTTTTGCACTTCTGTTATATTATTTTCTTTAAGCAAACTTAATACCAAATACCATTCTGCTTCCTGACTGATCCCGGACCTGCTTGTTGCAATAAGATCTTTAAGCAATCTTTTGGCTTCTGAGGTCTTATCCATAAAAATGTAAGCAGATGCCAGGTGTAACTGGGCTTTTTGTTTTCTGGAAACATCCAGTTCTTTACCCAAAAGAAAGGATTCTAAATTATTTGCAGATAAGGCATACTTTTTTGATCTGTAGAGACTGATTCCTGAATTGAATAAATTAAAGGTTCTGGTTTGAGTTAATACTTCGTCCTGATTTGAATAACCAATGGCGGTAATATTTTTTTCAAACAGCTCTTCAGGCGTCAGAGGGCTGAAGATATAATTATATCCCAAAGGCATGAAGGTCAGTAACAGGATGGCTGCAGCAGCGTATTTAAAAAAAATGTTAAGTTTAATTGTTTTAGTATTAACCGGGGTAGTTTTTTTATGTTTTTTTTCCCAATTGTATAAGTTGTTACTCAAAGATTCTAATTCCAATGCCTTAAATCCTTTTATTAAATCAAAATAGATTCTGGCTTCATTCCGGAAATCTTTGTTGGATTTCAATTGTTTTTCCAGTTTTATTCTTTCTTCGGATGATGAAAGATTGTAGGAGTATGCAATTATTTTATTAATATTTTTTTGTTCTGACATACTAAGTGGTCAATTTTTGATTGTTGAACTATTTAAGGGGAATTTTGTTACTAATTTATTCGTATTTTTAATATTTATATATTCAAATTCAGTTTTGATTTTATTTTCATCTGAGTGTGATTTATTTTACTTTTATGTTCTTGTTGTTCCTTTTGTTACCTTTGTATTAAAGTTTTATTAATGTTTTCAATTATTTGTTGAGGACTGAATTTTTTAAAAGGAAATTGTTGTTTTAAGTATCTGGTACTTAGTCTTTAGTGTTGCATGCTGATTCTTTATTTTTTATTTTTCATGAAATATTGAATTTAATTTTACTTTTACTACCTTGTATAATTTATTTTTCCTTTACCATTTTGTGATATAATGGATAGATTGGTTTATTTGTTTATTACACAAAGTTATTTTCTGTCGAATGCTTAAGAGAAAGATTATTCCTTTGATACACAGGGATATAAGTTGGTTGTCGTTTAATTATCGGGTTCTTCAGGAAGCTAAGGATAGTTCAGTCCCCCTTTTTGAGCGCATAAAATTTTTGGGAATTTATTCTTCAAATCTAGATGAATTTTTTCGTGTCAGGGTAGCTTCTATTAAAACTTTAATTCGTTTGGGGAATAAAACCAAAAAGAAAATGGATTTTCCTCCTGATTTGGTTATCAGTAAAATACGTGAAATTGTTACCCGTCAACAATTGGAGTTTGATGAAATATACAAAAACCAGATTATCCCTGCACTGCAAGACTGTAATATCTGGATTCTCAGTCCTGCTGAACTAAATAATCATCATAAAAAGTTTCTTCTTGATTTTTACCGGGAAAAACTTATTCAACATATACAACCTGTTTTACTGGTCAAAAATAAAATCAGAACTTTCCTGAGTGATAATGTGCTTTACCTTGCTGTAAAGCTCAAGACCTCCGGTAATAGTAACAGGTATGCTGTCGTCAGGATTCCAACCGAAAAGTTTTCTCGTTTTATAGCGCTCCCTTCCGATGGTTCTTCAAAAAAAGAAATTATCTTTTTGGATGACATTGTCCGTTTTTGCCTTCCTTTTTTGTTTCCCGGCTATTCTGTTCAGCATTCTTTCTCAATCAAATTGACAAGAGATGCTGATATATATATCGAGGATGAATATTCCGGTAATCTTATCGAAAAAATCAGAAAAGGAATCGCAAAACGTAAAATCGGTAAAGGTACAAGGTTCTCTTATGATAGAAAAATTGAACCTCAGACACTTGATTTTCTTATAGCAGCACTTCATATAAAAGAAAGCGATTTGCAGGCAGAAGGCAGGTACTCCAATAATTTTGATTTTAAAAATTTTCCGGATTTTGGTCTTACACAATTTCAGGACAAGGATTTAATTCCCTTATCTCACAAAAATCTTGATGGCGTAAAAAAAATGTTCGCAGCGATAGAAAACATGGACCACCTTCTCCATTTTCCATATCAAAAATATGAATATGTTATTCGTTTTCTGGAATTTGCTGCAAGGGACCCGAAAGTTACTGATATAAAGATTGTTCAATATCGTGCAGCAAGAGATTCCCGTATTGTTGCCGCCCTGCGTTCCGCAATTCAGGAAGGTAAAAATGTGATGGTGTTCATGGAAGTTAAGGCAAGGTTTGACGAGGAAGCTAATTTATATTGGGCAGAAAGACTTGAATCCTGGGGCGCTAAGGTGATTTATAGTTTTCCGGACCTCAAAGTACATGCTAAACTCTTACTCGTTAAACGAAAATCCAAAAGCTTTGCTTTTCTCGGTACAGGTAACTTCAATGAAGATACTGCTGCAGTTTATTCTGATTTTGGCCTTTTTACCGCCGACAAAAGATTGACCAAAGAAGTGGAAATGGTATTTAATTATCTCGAATTCAATAAACGGCCGGATAAACCTTTTGAACATCTTCTTGTAGGTCAATTTAAAATGAGAAGAAATATTTATCGTCTTATCGAGCAGGAAATAGAATTTGCCAAAGAGGGTAAAAAGGCAGAAATTACGCTCAAGCTTAATTCAATTCAGGACCCCAGGATGATATCAAAACTTTATGATGCATCTAATGCCGGGGTAAGAATAAGAATGATTGTCAGAGGAGTTTGTAGTCTCGTACCGCAAATGAAAGGCTTTAGTGAAAATATCGAAGTAATCAGTATTGTTGATCGTTTCCTTGAACATACAAGAATTTACAAGTTCCTGAATAATGGTGATAATAAAATCTTTCTATCTTCTGCAGATTTTATGACTCGAAATTTGTTCTATCGTATAGAATGTGCCTTTCCTGTTTATGATGAAAAAATTAAAAATGAAATTAATAATTTTCTCAATGCCCAATTCATGGACAATGTCAAAGCCAGAATTATTGATGAAAAACAATTAAATAAATATAAAAAAGATGAAAAGAGCCCTCCCTGCCGATCTCAACTTTTAATGTATGACTATTTTAAGGTCAAATTATTGCATAAAATAGATGAATAGATAGATTTTCTTGGTTATCTTTGCTTTAAAATTAAGTTGAATCATAATTTCTACATTTTCGTTCATGGTTTTTACTTGTGTTCCATGGCGCTTTTTTAATACTTATATATTTTATATGCTTAATAATGATTTGTTTTTAAGGGTTGCAAGAGGAGAAAAAACGGATCGCCCACCTGTATGGCTTATGAGACAAGCAGGAAGAATCCTGCCTCAGTACAGGGCCTTGCGAGCGAGCCTTTCCGGATTTAAGGAACTTGTTGAAACCCCGGAATTGGCCTGTGAGGTAACTATTCAGCCTGTAGATGAACTTGACGTTGATGCTGCTATTATCTTTTCTGATATTCTTGTCATTCCTGAAGCGATGGGCTTGCCCTATGAAATGATCCCCGGCAAGGGGCCCTTATTTCCCAAAACTATAACTTCAGAGAATCAGGTTGATCAGTTAATTACAGGTCAGGAAGCAGCCAATTCACTCAATTATGTATACGAAGCACTGAAATTAACAAAAAAGGAACTCAATAACAGGGTGCCCCTTATTGGTTTTGCAGGAGCCCCTTTTACTATTTTTTGTTATATGTTCGAGGGTCAGGGCAGCAAAACTTTTTCCAAAGCTAAAAAAGTAATCTATCAGAATCCGGCACTTGCACATAAACTGCTTGATAAAATTACTGAAACTACTATTGCTTATCTCAAAAAACAGGTCATTTCAGGTGCAGACCTTATTCAGGTATTCGATTCGTGGGCCGGTGTGCTCACCCCAGATTGTTTTAATACATTTTCGCTGCCCTATCTGAAACGTATTGCCAATGCTATTTCTGATGTTCCTGTAACACTCTTTGCCAAAGGGGCCTGGTACGGACTGGCTGACCTGGCTGATACAGCATGTAATGTTATTGGTCTTGGCTGGACCCACAATCCAAGGGATGTCAGGGCGCTGCTTGGTGACAATCAGGTGCTGCAGGGTAATTTAGACCCCTGTACACTCTATGCCGATGCGGATACTGTCAGAAATAGGACCCGTAATATGCTCAGAGATTTTGGTCCGCATCATATCGCTAATCTCGGGCATGGTGTTTATCCCGATACTCCGCTTGATAGTGTGAAAGTATTTGTTGATACTGTTAAAAGTTTCAGCTATTGTGAAGTAGGAAGTTCTTCCTGATATTTGCTGTTTTTTATCTTTGATAACTCTTTAATTGATGGGTTTATTATCTAAATTGAAAATGTGGCTTGGTCCTCAAAAAGTATCTCCGGTATTTTCTGATACTGATAATCAGGAGGCCCCTCAGGGGGGGGCAATTGAGGAAATTAAAGAGGAGTCTCCCGCTGCAGAGATTGTCTTGTCTGAAGAAGAACAACAGTTTGCTCAGGTAAAACAGTTTGTCGCATCCGATGACCTGAGCAATCATGAACTTGCCGCTATGTTTATGTCCGGGCTTGGAATGCAATGGGATAGTGAAATGTGTGACCTTGTTTCCAGGTCCGCAGAAAAGATGACATTCTGGGCTTTGCAGGAAAATAATGAAGGTTTTATCTCTAATTTTAGAAGCCTCGTAATCTCTCCCCGTTTTTTTAGCCTATATTCAGAAATCGCCGAATTTGCTGAAATTTTACCTCGGTTCATCTTCCTTGAAGAATTGAAATGGAATGCAAAGCATCTATGGAACCAACATCCGGTTATTATTGCTGCAGCTAAATTGCCGGGATTAAAAAAGTTGTATGCCCGTGAATGCAGAATGAATTTCCTGCCTGAAAGTATTTGTGAGGCCCCTGCACTCGAAGAGCTCTATCTTTCAGATAATAAACTTACAGAAATGCCCAGAGATTTCGGACAGTTGACTAATCTTCGCATCCTGGATATAAGTGCCAATGAATTTAAGAAATGTCCAAGGTCTGTCTGTCAGCTAAGAATGTTGGAAACGCTCAGAATACACAAAAACCCCTTGGTCGATATAGAACCGAGAATGCTTGGAAGGTTATACAAATTAAAAGATATACAATTGCCTGAAATTATCGCAAAATTTAATCTCGATTCACTCAAGGATTGGTTGCCGGACGTCGATTTTGATAAATCTTATTGGCAGTTCGATTGATTCTTTCTGTTATTGTATTCCCGTTTGCCTCTCTTGTTTATTTATTTTTTGTTGTAAATGAATTCTTTAGCTGAACACATAGCACAAAGTTTTTGCGTGGATATTTTATGTGAAATTGAATTTATTTTTGTTCTTTTTATTCTCAGGACTATTAATGAACATTTAAAATGTTAATAAATCCATCCTTTGTTCTTAATGTTTATTTAAATTAAACTTTAATTTTATACTAAATTTGATTGTTTTGAGTTTTAAGCATATATTTAGTATGCTCTTCTTAATCATTATTAAATATTTCTTAATCTGCTTACATTTTTACCTCTATCTTTTTTTGTACCATCTTTTTTATATCAGCTTATAACTTCTTTTAACGGGCTATCATGTTGGTATATCAACTTTTAAATATTTTATCTTAATGGATACTATCACAATTCTTTGGGCAGATGATGAAATCAGATTGCTCAAACCTCAAATCATGTTCCTTGAACAAAAAGGGTATAAAGTTATTACTGTGTCTAATGGTCATGATGCAATTGAAGAAAGTCAGGAGCATATGGGTAATATAGATGTGGTCTTTCTTGATGAATCTATGCCCGGGATTTCAGGTCTTGATACTTTGCCGAAGATTAAACAAATTCTACCGAATGTTCCGGTAGTGATGATTACCAAAAATGAAGAAGAAGGGGTTATGGAACAAGCTATAGGTTCTGAGATCAGTGATTATCTGATAAAACCTGTCAACCCTATTCAGATTCTGACTTCTATACGAAAACTTATAGATTCTTCCAGGTTGGTGCGCGAACAAACAGTTATTGATTATCAACAGGAATTTCGTAAAATTTCAATGGAAATTAATTCAGGCCTGAACTTTCAGGAATGGGCTGAAATTTATAAAAAAATTATTCATTGGGAATTAAAACTTGATCAGTCGAAAACTTCTTCAATGTCTGAGTTTCTCGCCAATCAGAAAGAACAGGCAAATTCAGAGTTTTCTAAATTTGTAGAGCGTAATTATCTCGATTGGATTGCCTCCGATGACGATGCACCTGTTATGTCTCATGACCTGCTGCGGTCTATGGTTTTTCCTGATGTCAATTCAGAAAGGCCTACATTCTTCCTTTTATTGGATAACCTCCGATATGATCAGTGGAAAATGATTGAACCTATTATCTCTGAATATTACAGAGTGGAGGAAGAAGATTATTTTTACAGTATACTGCCGACAACAACACAATATAGCAGGAATTCCATCTTTGCAGGATTGATGCCCAGCGAAATTCAGGAATATTACCCTGAATTATGGCTCAATGATAACGAAAAAGGAGGGAAAAATATGCATGAGGAAAAATTGCTTAATGAACATATCCGAAGAGTTTTCAGAAAACCTGTAAAAACGGGATATCAGAAAATTACTACCAAGGAAAAAGGAAAACACCTGGTTGATAATATTCAGAATTACCTCAATAATGATTTTACAGCTATTGTCTATAACTTTATTGATTTTCTATCGCATGCACGGACCGAAATGGAGGTCCTCAAAGAGTTGGCTTCCGATGAGAAAGCCTATCGGTCTCTTACCAGGTCATGGTTCGAACATTCCTCAATATGGGAAGCACTTAAACTGATTTCTGAAAAGGATGTACAACTCTTTATAGCTACTGACCACGGTTCTATTCGTGTAAAAGACCCTTCAAAGGTTGTCGGAGACAGGGAGACTACTACAAATCTCAGGTATAAAGTGGGTAGAAATCTGCAGTATGATAAAAAAGCGGTACTCGATGTCAGAAACCCTGTAGATGCTAAATTGCCCACTCCTAATGTTTCTTCCACTTTCATTTTTGCAAAAAATGATACCTTTTTCTTATATCCTAATAACTATAACTATTATAATAAATTCTATAATGATACTTTTCAACATGGAGGCATCTCTCTCGAAGAAGTTATTATACCGGTTATTAAGCTAAGAAGCAGGAATTTATAAATGATTAAAGAAATAAATTAACAGAGTGACATCCTGTATGTCATTCTGTTATTTTTAACTTTCCTGATTGGTTTTCTGATGTTTTTTTATCGATGATAGAAATTTGCTAAGCTTTGTTAATTTGACTACTTTCATTGTTGCTTTTTTCTTGTTTCTCTTTTAATTTTATACAAATTTTGACTATTTGTTTAGTTTTCTTACCTTGTAGGAGATTAAATAGTTAAAATCTTATGCCTCAAATAAAAAAAATATTATTCCCGACAAGCTGTAGCGAAAACGCAAAAAAATCATTCAGATATACGCTCGCAATGGCTAAATATTTTGGCGCTTCTATTCATCTTTTACACGTCTGCGAACCTAATATCGACATTTTGGTTCCTTCCGTTATGAGGTTCCGGCTACTTCAGGAACAAAAGCATAATGCGGAGAAAATACTAAACAACTGGGTTAAAGAATTCGAAATTCATAATATTCCTATTAAAAAGGAAGTGGAAATGGGATTTGCGCGGGAAACTATTGCTGCATTTGCCAATAAATCTCCTGAAATCGACCTCATAGCACTCGGCGCTAAAGATAATAACAGCATAGCCAAGGTGATTTGGGGCTCCGTTATTTCTAAAACAGTAGGGGCTGCCAATGCACCGGTTCTCGTTATTCCCAAGGGAATCGTATTTCAGGATATTCAGAATATGGCCTATGTAGCTCCTGATATAAAAAATTGGAGAGATATCTATGGACGGGTCAAGGAATTAGCAGTGGATTTTGATGCTAAATTATTCGTAACTCATCTGCCAAGTGCTGATTTTCAAGATTTTGACAGCGAAGAACATGTTGTACTCGAGGACTATGTATCCGCATTGTATTCTTTCTCATATAATGCTAATTTACACCTTCTTGTAACCTTTTCAGTAGCTAGGAATTCCTTCAAAAGTATGTTCCGTTACAGTAAGGCTCAAAAAATGGCCTTTAATACTACGATTCCATTACTCCTGCTCAGGAATTGAATTCTTTCTTTTTCGGCCTTTTCCCTTATTCAAAGTTTCTTCAAAATCAATCCTTCCAAATTGCCGTAATTTCAAAAGGATTATCTATTTTGAGGTCTTGTTTCAAAACTAACAAGAAATGTATTGAAATCTATATAGTTATTTACTTCAATATTTATCTTTTCAGGCTATTTTATCCCTGTATTTTAGTAGATATTATTCGATAAAACACACATAAACAAAACAAATGTTTCAATATATTGTCAAACGTATATTGATTTTTATACCTACCTTTATTATTATTTCTTTACTCATCTTTGGTTTGAGTAAATTAGCTCCCGGTGACCCTGTACTTGTTGTCATGGGAGGAGATAACAGAGGAGAGGGCCAAAGACAAGACCTCGTGAACAGTGAGAAAGCCTATGCTGAGATATCTGCTCAACTAGGTCTGGATAAGCCTGCTTTCTATTTTCTTTTTACTTCTGCTGCCTTTCCGGCTGATTTACACAAAATAAATAAAAGGCATCACAAAGAAATGATCAGTCGGCTTATCGATAGATATGGTAATTCAGATGCCGTTTTAGATTATTATAACCAACTCAAAAAAGTTCAGTTAAAAATTGCAGATGTCCCTGAATATAACTTCGAAGTTAACCGGATTGCCAAGCAAAATGTTAATGACCTGCTCTCTGATTTCGATGATGGGAGTATCATTTTTAAACTCGACTTTGTTGAAAAAACGTTAGCTGCAGATACCTCCGGAATGAAAGCTATTCTTTCAGATTGGAAATTGCTTATCAGGAAGTATAATTTTATAAAGGACAATCCCACCAGAGGAAAACTTTATATTCCGGTATTAAGGTGGTATGGTTTTAATACTCAATACCATACCTGGATGTTCGGCGATTACCCCTGGATAAATTCTGTTGATAGCAGTAACAATCACAGAGTGGATTTGTTGGCCAATAAAATTATTAAACTTGTACCCCAAAAAAATAATCTGGAAAACTCTATCAGCTCGCTGAGAAATGATAATCACAAAATTAATTCAAATTTACTCAGTACACAACCACCGTATATTACCGATAGCCTTAATAAAATCATCCGAACAAATAATCTTAATTTAATCAATCTGCAGAATCAGAAAAAAGTTCTTGTTGAAAAAATACAAGTCTTATCAGCAGAGAGGGATACTTTATCAGATAATTTAGTCAGGTATGCTTCCAAAGGTTTTCTAAGAGGTGATTTTGGCAAGTCTTATAAAGATAGAAAAGTGGTATCGACTAAAATAAGTGATGCCCTTTACTGGACGCTCATAATGAATTTTTTCGCTATCCTTTTTTCCTATCTTATCTCCATTCCACTGGGGGTCAAGAGTGCAATGTGGAAATTAAGAGGCAGGAAATTTATAGATAATATTAATACTGCCTTTCTCTTTGTTTTATACTCCCTCCCCAGCTTTTGGATCGGGACTATTCTGCTTGTATTTTTTACGACTGCCGAATATGGTGAGTGGCTCGATTGGTTTCCTACAAGTGGTGCGCAGGATTTTAATCTTAAAGATAATCCCAATGCTTCGGATTGGGTCAAGTTTCTGGATATCCTTCACCACCTTACTTTGCCGATTTTCTGTATTACCTATGGTTCCCTTGCTTATCTCTCGCGACAAATGAGGGGGTCTATGCTTGGTGTTATCAGGCAGGATTATATACGAACAGCCTGGGCAAAAGGCCTCAGTGAAGGTAAAGTGGTATGGAAACATGCATTCAGAAATGCCTTATTCCCGATCATAACTTTATTTAGTTCTGTTTTTCCCAGGGCACTATCGGGGTCTATTGCCATAGAAATGATTTATGCCATACCTGGAATGGGATGGCTGGTACTTACTTCTATTACTTCCAGAGACTGGCCAGTGGTATTTACTATAGTTATGTTTGCCGCTATTCTCACTATGATCGGTAATTTGATTGCTGATATTTTGTATGCACTTGTCGACCCACGGGTTTCTTTTAAATAATTATTATGTTTTTTAATAAAAAAAGAGAAGATAGAATTGCCAAAGCTATTGAGGAAGCTGACCATAATGGTTATTGGGCTATTGTGCGCAAGCAATTCTTCAAGAACAGACTTGCTGCCTGGTCTTTGCGTTTGTTTTATGTGATTCTTTTTATTGCGGTCATGGCTGATTTTATTGCAAATGAAAGACCCCTTTATTGTCAGATTGACGGCGAAACATATTTTCCTGTATTCCATCAGTACCTTGTTGATGCGGGCCTAGCAACCTGGGACGAAAAATTTGTATCTACCAAATGGTTAGAACACGAATATGATTATGTGATTTTTCCTCCGATTACCTACTCCGCAACCACGAGAGATGCCAGAAATAATAAATTTAAAAATCCTTTTGGTCCACAGAATTTTCCCGAAAACAGTAATCATGGCTGGCATTACTTAGGAACAGAAAGAATAGGGCAGGATGTCGCTGCCGGCATGATTCACGGAACCCGTACTGCTATGTTGGTTGGGGTTGTGGCTATGACTATTGCTACTTTGTTGGGATTGTTTTTTGGTGCCCTGTCAGGTTACTTTGGTGATGACAGGCTTAAAGTATCCCGTATCAGGATACTTTTGAATATTATTGCTTTTGTGTTGGCCGTATTTTTTGCCTTTATTTCTAATGGATACCTGATTTCTGATATGATTGGCGATGGACATCTTTTTGAGGCTATTCTTATTATTCTTGGATGTTTTATCAGTGTACTTGCCCTTGCTAATTTATTGACCATACCCTTGCAAAAAATTCCATTTCTCGGTAAAAAAGTGAATGTGGCACTGGATATTATTATTATGCGTTTGATAGAAGTTGTTACTTCTATTCCTCTGTTAATACTTATTCTGGCTATTGTGGCTATTATCGAAAAACCTTCTGTCTTGTTTGTAATGGTAATAATAGGGGCGGTTAGCTGGACCGGGATAGCCAAATTTATCAGGGCTGAGTTGTTGCGGATCAGAAGGTTGGAATATATCGAAGCTGCGCAGGCTTTTGGTTACAGTGATTTTCGGATTATTATGAAACATGCTATTCCCAATGCCCTTGCACCTGTTTTTATTGCTATTGCTTTTGGGGTTGCATCTGCTATTTTAACAGAAGCCTTTCTCTCCTTTATTGGTGTAGGAATTCCCGATGATCAGGTTACCTGGGGTTCTCTGCTCAGGCTCTCAAGAGATAAGTTTTCAGCCTGGTGGCTAGCTGTTTTTCCCGGCTTTGCTATTTTTATTACGGTAACTATTTTTAATCTTATCGGGGAAGGGCTTACTGATGCGCTCGACCCGAGATTGCGGGAGTAAACTTCAGGAACAGAATCGGAATTCAATCTTTTTATGATGGGACAAAACACACAATTTACATTTAGTCAGAAAGCTGCAGCCTGGGGTGTTCATGCTTTTACCGCTTCAGGAATTGTTGCTGGTTTCTGGGCTATTGTTTCTGTCTCCAACCAAGATTTTTTTATGGCTTTTGCCATGTTGTTTCTTACAGTTATCATTGATGGGGTTGATGGTACTTTTGCCAGGATGTTCAAGGTAACGGAAGTGCTGCCTGATGTATCGGGTAAAACGATGGATTATGTGATTGATTTTGCTACTTATGCAATTATACCTGCATATATTATCTATGAAGCGAAATCTGATGATGCGTATCTCATTCCAGATAATCTGAGGTTTTTATCTGCTGCAATAATTCTTTTGATCTCCACTCTTTATTATGGGAAAGAGGGCATGGTTTCCAGGGATATGTACTTTGTAGGCTTTCCCGTTATGTGGAATCTCGTGGCTTTTTATCTTTATTATGTAAGCAATCTGTCTCCAACGGGTAATTTTATAATGGTAGTAGTATTTGCTGTCCTTCATTTTGTTCCCATCAAATATCTCTACCCCAGCCGCACAAAAAAATTCAAAAAGCTGAATATTCTGGCAACGGTTGTATTGATTGTCAGTAATTTTGCCTTGTTGGTATTGATAGAATGGAAATACGATATGCCCGCCGAACTTACTATTGCACGGGCTTCTTCTGTAATCGCTTTATTATATTTTGGTGTACTTAGTATATATCATACCTGGTTCGACCCCGATACCAAAGATATTTAACTACTATTCTTCCTTTATCTTTGCCCTTAAACCCAACTCTACGACCTCAAGATCTTTTATTTTTTTATTGATAATCGAAAATCTGATAAGGGTTTTGACCTTGTGAAACCCATGTACTCCACAAGCCCCGGGGTTCATATGCAAACAACCAATTTCCTTATCCCGCATCACCTTGAGAATATGCGAATGTCCGCATATAAAAAGGGAGGGTCTGTAATATTTTAATTTCCCATGAATGTATTTGGGGTACCGTCCCGGGTATCCACCAATGTGGGTCATCCAGATAGTTATTCCCCCACATTCAAAATGCAATTCTTTCGGATATCGGGCCCTCAATTCATGCCCATCTATATTGCCGTATACTGCCCTTAGTTTTTTAAATCCTTCCAGTGTATCTGCTGTGGCTATATTGCCTATGTCCCCGGCATGCCAAATCTGATCGCATTCCTCAAAGTATTTGAAAATTCCCTCATCCAGGTGTGAGTGTGTGTCAGACATTAAGCCTATTCGCATATAGCAGCTGTTTTATAAAATCATTATTTTATGCTTTGGAGTAGTAATATTACGTTTTCTCTGACTTGTCGGAGGCAATAATTTTATCATCTTCAAGTTTTGATAGCGACCTTTTCCTTCTCAATCGAATAATTCCGCTGAACAGCAGTCCAAACATCATCAGAATACATCCCACCCAAACGAGTTGAATGCCAGGGAAGACCAAAGCCTGAATCACTACATAATCGCGCTTGGGTTCTTTATCCCGGTATTCGATTAATACCTTGCGCTCCTCTGGCAAAATCGTCGATAATTTAAATTCTAATCCCAGGTCAGGCAGGGTAGTAGGTAAACTATACTGTTTGTTTCCTCTAATGAAATAAAGGACATCTGCAGAATATTCTTTTTTTGAATTTATGTCTTTAATTTTCAAAATTGCCGTCACAGGAAAGTCACCATCCATAAACTGATAGTCCTCTCTTTGGGGGATTTCTACGTTATTTCGTTCGTATATAACATAGTATCTATTAGTATAAAATGTATCGCCCTTGGCTAAATGTTTGGCAATCCAAACAGAGGTGTCAACTTCCTCTGCCTCCGGATCTTCAAAAGCCCAGTTAGGAACAGCCAAAGTGAAAATGTCCTGATGTAAATAGTGTTTGGTGTTTGGGTTGGCCGCTCTGAATTTTAATTTACCATTTGGCAGGGTATCATGCAATACATTAGGTGTAGTGGTAAAACGGTCCGTTATATTTCCTTCCTTGTCTTTCCTCAAAAAGTTTAACTCGTAATAAATAGCATTTCCTTCAGGCCAACTGTTCTCGTAACTTACAGTATATCCATTGCTGAGTTCTACATGTTGACCGTAAGGGATTAAAATATTTTTATTGGTTTGTTTGTTCAAATCACCAAGCAAACCATCTAACTCATCAGATGCAAAAGGGTCGGATAGAGCATACTTTTGTGCCCCCGAAAATAATACGCCCACCAACATCAAACCAAAGCCAATATGTGAAAATACAGAGCCTGCCAGTTTAAGATTGCCTCTTATTTCTTTAACAAGATACAAGAGATTGGCTATTACAGAAAATATACCACAGCCTGCCAATAACCAGTATTGCCACGCGGTGAAGCCACTGAAATATAATAAGGGGACAGTTATGATCACTGAGATAAGCAGAGAAGCAACTATTGAAACGATAAAATTAGAGGCATACGGACCTTTTAGTTTTTCTTTTTTATAATGTAGAAATTGAACGCATCCGGATAATAATGCTACCAAGATGGCTATCCATAACTGAAAGTTATTGTGATGCAATACAACATCTTCAGGAGGAGCAATGTTGTTGCCGTCCAGTACGGCAAAGAAATTATAAAAGGAACCCAACACGCTGCTGTTCTCATAACTGCTGAACATTCCCAGTCCCCAGCCAATAATAGTATCAAAGGGTTCTACAGCGGTCAAAGCATTTATTACAGGTATAGAAGTGGTTACTGTTATCAGCCCGGCAGAAAAAATTAATACCAATGCACCAACAAACATCCAGAATTCGCGCGATGAAGCACTCTCTTCTTTTTTGGGAGACGGAATTTCCTTGCTTCGGAATTTGTAAAAACTGATACCAAGTACTGCTATTGCCCCCATGAATAATATCATCTGCCACTCAAGTCCCATCTCTGTAAAAGCATGAACGGAGGTCTCACCCAAAATTCCACTGCGGGTAAGAAAAGTAGAATAAACTATCAGAAAAAAAGTAAGCATATAAAAAATGTAGCTGCTTTTGGTGGAATACCCTGTCGCCCGGGCTACTAAAGTAGTATGTATTCCTGCCAGCAGTACAATCCAGGGAACCAGGGATGCATTCTCTACAGGGTCCCAGGCCCAGTATCCTCCAAAGCTTAAAGCTTCATAAGCCCAGACCCCTCCCATAAAAATACCGGTTCCCAAAATAGCAGCAGAAAATAATGCCCATTTCAATGCAGGTTCCATCCAGTCTTTATGTTCCCCTTTCCACAATCCCGCAATAGCATAAGCACAGGGAACCAAGGTAGAAGCAAAACCCAGAAAAAGGGTAGGAGGGTGTATTGTCATCCAGTAATTCTGAAGCAGCGGGTTTAATCCGGTGCCATTTTGCATGGATTCAGAATTAAGATATTTAGCATTGTTGAATATTGGTGCAAAATGTACATCCCGCATCA
>CAJQOX010000195.1 GCA_905480075.1 uncultured Aureispira sp.
TTCAGTTACAAAAACATTACAGCACTCGCACTAAGATGCAAAGAATACGACTGGACAGAGGAATTTATTGAAGAATATGCAACTTACATAGAGGAATCACACAGAAACAGCTATCAACACTACAACAGGTCTAAGCTTGAGTTTGAGCGAGGCAATACAAAAAAAGCATTTGAACTACTGACACAGGTAGAGTACGATGATATTTTTCTGAATCTTGACGCAAAAGTGATGTTGATGAAGATATATTACAAAAACGAAGATACTGATTCGCTTGATTCCCTGATTGATAGTATGAATGTATATCTGAGACGAAAGAGTAAGCAGGTTTTGAGTTATCACAAGGAAAATTACAACAACATCATCAGATTTACACAGAAGATAATAAGAGTGAACCCCTTTGACAGTAAATCCAGGCAAATACTAAGAGAAGAAATCGAGCTTGTGAAACCTTTGACTGAAAGAAAATGGCTTTTAGGCATATTAAATACACCATAAACAAGTATCCAAATAATATTTTTTAATACAATTCAAACAATCAGAAAAATTCATTCATTAAAAAGAAGCAGAAAATGACCTTATTTTTTATGTTTGACCTTTGGCTTTATCCTCATCGGGGTAGCCGATACGAATATGATTGATAGACTTTAGCAATCTTTTGAAGACCATTTTAATTTGTCCTAATTCCTGAAAAGACAAAGAAGTTTCCTTAAGCTGGCCCATGGTAATTTTTCCCTGAATAATATTTTCCACCAGATTATTGATATCCTCTTCAGAAGGCGACTTGAGGCTTTTTGAAGAAGCTTCGAGTGAATCAGCGATCATCATAATTGCCTGTTCCTTGGTAGATGGAAGGGGGCCGGGATAGGTAAAATCGAGTGGATTGACCTCAATATCCGGATTTTCCTTTTGATATTTACGATAGAAGAATTCTACCCGGGTGGTTCCGTGGTGTGTAAGAATAAAATCGATAAGCACGGGAGGAAGCCGGTGTTTTTTGGCCATTTTGACCCCTTCTGTAACATGAGAAATAATCATCTGAGCAGATTCCAGGCAATTGAGTTTTTCATGGGGATTTTCAAGGTTTTGATTCTCTATATAATATTCCGGATTGGCAATTTTCCCTATATCGTGATAGAGTGCTGCCACTTTAACAAGGAGGGCATTAGCGCCAATTTCCTTGGCGGCAGCTTCAGAAAGATTAGCTACCTGCATAGAATGCTGAAGTGTTCCGTTAGCAACAAGCGAGAGCCTTTTAAGCAAGGCATTATCAAGATCGGAGAGCTCCATCAAAGTAATATCTGAAGTTAATCCGAAAATTTTTCCAAGCAGCGGAATCATCGGGTAAGACAGCAGAGTCAGGAAGATATTAAACCATATCCAACCTAGCATATACCACCTGAGACCTTCACTGATAAGATTGCCATTAGCCGAAACAACGGGAAATAAAGAACCGGTACGAACCAGTTCGAGGCTGAAAAAGCCAAAAGTATAGGCTATACCTATATACAGCAACGATATAAAAAAGTTCGAAAGATATCTGGTTTTTAGTTTAGACACAACCGCTACCATTCCTATAAGGACCTGAATAAGAATGAACTGATAATCCAGAGAAAGCAACATAGAGACAAGCAGAATAATTACTATATGAGTAAAAAGCGCCAGTTCTGCAGTAAAGAAATTCAGAATAATAATAGGGATAATGCAGAAAGGAATTACATATAGATCCAGAATATAAATATCATTAACAAAATAAGCAAGGTAGGAATACCCTGCTATCATAATAACAATCAAAGATAGATGTCGACTGTTAGTAAAAACCTCCGGGCAAAAGAAACTCATATAAAAAGCAAAAATCGAAATAAGGGCAATAGTCAGGATTAAATATCCTATATAAATGAGGAAGCTATTTTTATTCTGATTGATCTCGATGTTGTATTTTGTCTTATATGAGAGCAGTTTGGAATAAGTGGTAGAATCTACCAATCGGTCCCTTGTAATAATAGGGTCCCCGGCCATTACCATTCCAAGATTTGGAGAGATATTCCTGAAAGCTTCATTTCTGCTGTTTGCCGTTACGAGGCTATCGAAAACAATATTGGGAGATTCGATGATATCATGAAGCAATTCAAGCAACAATTCAGAACCGGGCAATTTTTTATCATATGAAGAAAGAGAATCTACCACAAACTGCATGGCCGTTTCAGGAGTAAAAACATCTGATGTTGAATATTCACCAAGATCAATATTCCCATCAAGTAATTCAAAGGAAAAATCAGTTTTTTCAGATTGAGTAGTAAGGGGAAAATGTATCAATCGTTTTTCATAGATATGGCTCAAAAGGGAATTGCCAAGGTTTAAACAGGAGACGGAATCAAGGAGAACATCCTGATGAGACAGTCTGTAAACAGGAAGTCGATACTTAAAATCAGTGAGGAATTTTTGTTTCTGAAAAATTATCATTTCCTTATCCCATCGATAATAAGAAGGCAACTGTTTTTCAATAAGCTTTCTTTCTTCAGACATGTCGGCAGGTGACTTTTGAATAGGAAAATCAAAAGGTGCTACCAAGTCTTCATGTTGCCACCTTTTACCTTGTTCGAAATCATATTCAAAATTCAGGTTGTCGGGAAAGAGAAAACTGACAAAGAGTATTAAAACAAATAAAAGGGAAAACCGAACAAGCATCGGAACAGAAATTAAATTTTTAATGATACTATTTATATTCATTTGCTGATTTAATTATTCGTTTATCTGAACTACTGCAATTTATAAGAATTTTGGTAGTAAACCCTGAATCTTCAAATAAAATAAGTATAATAATCAAAAACAGAGAATAGTTATCTGTAAATAAATTAGATTTGCATAAAAACAGGCATTGATAAGACTTAAAAGATAATGAAATACTACCTGATTCTAAGCGGCATACTTCTATTTTGTAATTGTTGTGATTTATCGTCAACAAAAAGTAAGAATCTTTCAAAAAGAACTTTTTTTGATTTAAAATCCTATTTTATAAAGGAAGCAGCCTTTCTGAAGGCTAACAACTTCAGAATTAAGAAAAAAATTATGCTATTTGAAGAAACCGAGGAGCATATATATGAAGTAAATGACTGGGAAAAGGAACTCAGTTTATTTATCGAAAGTGACATCAACAAATCCTCGTGGAAGGACAGGTATAGCCTTGATTCTACCAATAACAAAAGTGGTATTACTTTATTACATTACCAGGCCAAAGATGAACAGTTATTCACACAGGTACTTGACATAGAATTAAAAAACAAAAAAGTACATTCTATAATGATTATCAATCGAGTATCGAATAATGTGTATGAATCGCAGCAATACCTGACTTATTTTCCAGGAAAAAGTTTTAACATCAAAAAAACACAGGAAGTAAGTATGTTCAGCAAAGAAGATTTTCAAATAGACGTAGAATACATCAAATGATGAATAAACTCAGTAAACTAGTAAAAAACATAGAGAAATTACCTGGATTCATGCAAAAACCTGCATTGTTCTTTACCCTTGGAAATGCTGTAAAATTTGCCGGGACCTCCCGTATAATTTTTGAAAAAATGAGCACGAATGAAGTAATCCTCCTCCTTCAGAACAAAAAGAAAGTGCAAAATCACCTGGGGCAAATTCATGCGGCAGCCACCGCCCTGTTGACCGAAACGGCGACCGGCATGATAGTAGGAATGAATCTGCCTGATGACAAAATCCCATTGCTTAAACAAATGAAGATAGATTATGTAAAGAGAAGTCAGGGCCAACAAAAAGCGGTAGCTACACTTGATTCAGATGCAATTACAAAATTAGTGTCCGAAGCAAAAGGTGAAATATTGGTTCCTGTCTCAGTAACTGATGCTGTGGGAACAGAAGTAATCAAGGCAGAAATGCTATGGGCTTGGATACCAAAAAGCAGAATTAAAAGCTAAGACTGGAATTAAGAAACCACGCCATAATCTTCAATACCAGACAACTGCAACGACCTTTCCCATAGACGTTCCGCGTTTTTCATATCTTTCGCCTTAGAAGTTATCCAAGCCTTTCTTCTGTGCGCGAAATACTGCCCTGTGACCTTTTCAACTTTGTCGGAAGTGGCCAAAAAAACAGATGTTTTTGCTCCAGAGGATGGTTTAGCAAGCAGTGGCCCACCAACTTTTACAAGGTTGGAAAAAAACTTAGTCCCGGAAGCACCGAAACCTGAATAGATCGTCCCCGGATGAAGACAATTGACTGTAATTCCTGTGTTTTCATCCAATAATTTCCTGGCAAGATACTTTGTAAAAAATATATTATACAACTTTGACAAAGAATAGGCTTTTAATTGGCTATATTTCATATTACATAGCTGAAGGTCTCCCCAGGGAATAACAGTAACCATTTTGTGGGCAAGGGAAGATACATTAACAATCCGTTTTGAGCTTCCTGCTTTTATAAGATCGAGTACATAATGTGTAAACAAAAAATACCCCATATGATTGAGCCCGAAGGATTGTTCGAGGCCATCTTCCGTCAGCTGATGACTGCCAAAAATAGCCCCTGCATTATTAATCAGCACATCAATATAATCAAATTTATTACGTATCGATTGCGTACATTCTTTAATTGAATCATGAGAGGATAAGTCACATAAATGCAGATAAACATTCTGATTGGATGAAGCGGCAATAATATCCTTCATAGCGGCTTCTCCCCTCTGCTGAGACCTGCAAACCAAAACAATCGTTTTACCCTGCTGTGCTAATTGAATAGCAGTAGCCTTTCCAATCCCCGAGTTAGCCCCGGTAATAAGCACAATTTTTGAATTCATCATCAAATATTTTTTAATCTTAATATCTTAAAAACAAAGAAAAGGTGTCAATCTAAAATAATGAAGAGGAAAGATATTACAATTAAAACAGAAAAAACATTTATTCCGATAAATAAAAAACAGAAAATAAAAAAAATAAAATTTATACAATTGATTATTAACAGTATATAAAAAATATAAAAATAAAATTAAAAAAAGACAATCATGAACTTTTTTATTTAATACAAAGTTTATATCTTTACATCGCTTTAGGAAAATGGTGCCTGTAGCTCAGTTGGTTAGAGCATCGGTTTGTGGTATCGAGGGTCGTGGGTTCGAAACCCATCAGGCACCCTTCAAAGCAAAAAGCGCTTTCGGTAAAACGGAGGCGCTTTTTTTATACAGAAAGGAGAAGGTTTACCTTTTGGAAATACGTGATTTGAGTCTGGACAGGGAAACCGGTGTAATGCCAAGAAAGGACGCAAGGTGTCTTTGCTGCACCCTCTGCAAAAGCGTTTCATCTTCTTCAATAAGCCATAAATATCGTTCCTCAGGAGTACATATCAAGAAAGTTTCCAATCGTTCAAGCACCTTAATCAAAAAATCCTCAATGAACTGATGTTTCAGCCTTTCTATACGTGGATTACCCTCGGCAAGCCGCTCAATTTCCCGATATTCAAAGACCATCATATCGGTAGGTTCCAGAAATTCGACAATCTGCCTAGTTGGTCTGTCATGGAAAATCAGATCATAAGTTGAAGCGATTTCCCCTTCTTTGGCAAATATTACCGTTACTTCTTCTCCATTACTTTTTATACTATACCCTCTTATAAGCCCCTTTTGGATTATGCCCAATTTTTTCCTTGTTGAACCCAGTTTAATAAATTCCTCACCCTGCTTAAAGTTTTTAACTGATGACACCTTAACAATTTCATCAATATCCTCATCGTTCAAAAAAGAAAATCTGGTAAAAAAATCATAGACATTATTCAATTCAGACATAGGTAAAAATTAAATCATTCAGAAATATCGGCCCATTGAGCCAGGGTTACTTTTAATAAATCGAGCGGGTTAATTGCAGCAAGAAGTCCCCTTGACCCTGCATTGATATAAAAAAGATCAAGCAATGCTGCTTCGGCGGAAATATATACAGGAAAGGATTTCTTCATAGCAATAGGAGAACATCCACCCCGGATATAGCCTGTATGCCTTTGCAGGTCTTTCACAGGAAGTAAAGAGATTTTTTTATTAGCACTTTCTTTTGCCATTTTTTTAAAAGACAAAGAACGATCTCCTGCCACTAAGGCAACAATCAGTCCTGATTTATCACCAGTCAAAACCAGTGTTTTATAGATCTGTGAAAGTGTAAGATTATTATCCTCCGCTATCTGAGTAACACTTAGGTTGTCAGAATCATAAGAATATTCAAGAATATTAAATGGAATGTTATTTTTATCCAATAATCTTAAAGCATTTGTTTTTTTCATTATTATATAATAAAATGAAGAAAAGTGTATTTTTATGATAATAAAACAGGAAGCATTAAAAAACATACACCGACTTTCAAAATATCAGCATCAGTAAATATAAAGATGTTATACTTCAAATTGAAATCAAAATGCCTAAAATAAGATTTTTTCTATTACTGCTGATATTTACATGGCTTGCAAAATATCTGATTGCGCAGGACGGACAATGCAGAAGCGGAAATTGCAAAAATGGTTATGGTCATTTTGAATGGAAAACCGGAGAACATTATTTCGGAAATTTCGAAAATGGCAAGATGCATGGATACGGAGTATTTTATTGGAAAAGTAAGAAAAAATACACAGGAAATTGGTGTAATGGAAAAATGCATGGCGAGGGTTTTTTGTTTGAGGAAAACGGAGAGGTAATAAAGGGAAAATGGAGAAATAATAATTTTGCAGAAATTAAAAAGATAGCTTTTAACCTTCCTGAAAAGTATCTTATTCATGGGAATAATCAACTTGAACAAATCATAAAAGACCGCCCTGAAATGTTGAAAATGGTAAACAAAAATGATACTATTTGGAATTGGGTAGCTTCAAGAATGGGTGGAAAAGACATAAAATCTATGATATACTGGCAGGAAAGCAGCAGTAATATTTTTTTGATACCCGAAGGAGTCAATGCTGTGCATGCCTACCCTACCAATAAATCAGAAGGCAGAATATGGGTAAAGCATTCTGAGAATGCTGAAGAAATGTGGTCAGGTTTGATTTACGAGTTACACAACATTAAAAACGGCAAAAATTTCGAGAAAATTGAGCAGGATGCACGGCTTTGGATTTGTAATAAAGCAGAATATATCAGGCGGTATGCCAAGCTTGAATACGGGGCTGCTGTAGAGATGATTCATTTCTACAATACAATTTGGCTACCATTTTGCCAATCAAAAAATTTAGAAAGCAATCCACAGTTATGGTTTGTTTATCTACCGGACAGCTTCAGTAAATGGATGGACAGTTTCACGGACAAGAATGGTTATCCCTGGCATCCTTATTCAGGGTATTATGACAAGACAGTCTGGGGAGTTATTGAGGAATATTAAATCCTGATTCTTAAATTATAAAAGTAATGACTGTATTTATTATCTGTTGCTAATAAAGCTTATAAATCAGATAAAAATTGATTAATAGAAAAAGATTTGTTAAACTCAAAAACAGATACTTAACAGGTCGCTCTTTTATTGTTCTGAACTATATGGAATCTTACTTTAAAAAGGTAAAACAGTTACTTTTAAACAACCTCCTTAAAAAATTTGTAAAGCCAAAGTAAAATATGAACTTTGGGGTGACAAAAATTTATGGCTAACACAAAGAGATAGGATTTCATGGAAGAATCAGTTTTTAAAAACATTGTTTTAATTTGGGCAGGCTTGGCAATAATAATATTTTTCTTATTATTTTTTGTCAAAGCACCTTTCGGCCGACACAGTTCACTGAATTGGGGACCGATGATAAATGCCCGTTTGGCCTGGCTGATAATGGAACTTCCCTCCCCTGCCGTTTTTAGTTATTTTTATTTTACCGGTCAGGCCGGAACAAATAAAACAACATTAATTTTCTGGGGTTTCTGGATGCTGCATTATTTCAACAGAAGCATCATCTATCCTTTACGACAGAGAGACCACAGCAAAAAAATGCCCTTGATGATAATGTGGTTTGCAATATTTTTTAATTTTATGAACGGATTTATAAATGGCTATTTCCTTGGAAATTACGGACATTTATATTCAGATGCCTGGTTGATTACTCCTCAATTTATTTCAGGTCTGATCATTTTTATTTCAGGAATGTTTATAAACATACAATCTGATAATATTCTTTTGAATTTACGGAAGCCGGGAGAAAGTGGCTACAAAATCCCCCAAGGAGGTTTTTTCAGTTTTTTGTCCTGTCCGAATTTATTCGGAGAGATACTTGAATGGACCGGTTTTGCTATAATGTGCTGGTCTTTTCCTGCCGCTACTTTTGCCTTGTGGACTTTTGCAAACCTTGCCCCAAGGGCCGTTGCACACCATAAGTGGTATCTTAAAAAATTTGAGGATTATCCAAAGCACAGAAAGGCTGTTATACCTTTTATTATTTAGAACATATTTTAAATAAGTATTAAAAATTGAAAAACAAGCTGCTACTTCTAATTTCTGCTCTTATTTTTAACTCTTGTGAATACAAGCCGCAAAAGCAAAAAAAAGAACAAAATATAATTACTGAAGAACTTCATTTCAGTCATTTCAATGATTTTGACAGTGTTTATTGGGTCGGAAATGATGGTAATTATTACAGTGAGATAGATGACGGTGCCTATTACTTTGAGACCCTGGATACCACTTACGGAATGTCTGCACCAGAATTTAATATTGAGATTGATGAAGACTTTTCTGTAGAGATAGCCATTACTGGTCCTACGGTGGATACAGTAAATTATTTTGGATTGACCATAGGCAAGCTACTTGGCAAGGATGGTTTTGTAGAATTTTTGATACGAAATACCGATGAATACCTGATATCATCAAACACACAACAAATAAAGGGCAGATTTAAAAATAAGACCAAATCCCTGTACAAGAAACTAAAGATAAATAAATTGAAACATACCTGGCATTTTTATATTAATGATGAAAAAGTGTACAGTTATGATTTTGCTGAGACAGACGGATTCCGCTGCGGTCCCCTTACAGGATATTCGTCGATGGTCTGGGTGGATTATATAAAAATAAATCGTGTGTTGTATTTTGATCCTGAAATCTGAAGGTTCATAAAAAAAATTTAAATTAATTATGCTTAGAATAATCACAACAATATTAATACTGATCAATACAGTAACCACTCATTCGCTTTTTGCTCAACAGCAGACTACAGTATTCAAAGGATGGATCGATGACGAATTTTACAAAGGAACACAAACAGCTATTGAGGGTGAGAATAAAACTGTAAAGATATCGGCAAAAACAAATAAAAAAGAGCCATATACGGCTAAAAAACATAGAAAAGAAGTCCAGGACAGTCTCCCTGAAGGTTTTTATATAAGCTGGAACACTGAAAGAACAAAAAACTATGAACAAGTAATTCTGATTAAAGAAAATAACCTTTATCATTTCGAAAAATCCGGTTCGGTACTGAAACAAATAACATCCAACCCTTCAAAGGAGGAAAATCCGACTTTCTCTCCTGACGGAAAGAAGATAGCATTTACCCGTGGAGGAAATTTATATTCATTAGATTTGGAAAGTGGGCTTGAAAGAATGCATAGCAACGATGGCTCGGATGTAGTATATAACGGGTATGCCTCCTGGGTATATTATGAAGAAATCCTGGGCCGACAATCCAGGTACAAAGCCTTTTGGTGGTCACCTGATAGCAAAAAGATAGCCTTTTTACGGTTCGATGACAGCCCCGTGCCTATATTTTCGATTTTCAGATCTTCAGGTGTACATGGTGAACTGGAACAGATGCACTACCCTAAAGTAGGTGATCCTAATCCATTGGTTAAACTGGGAATTGTCAATACAATTAATAATAAAACCACCTGGGTAGCCACTGATGAAAAAACTGATCAGTATATAGCCTGGCCTTTCTGGACAAAAGATTCAAAAAAGCTGTTATTTCAACAGATGACAAGGGATCAGAATAAGATCGAACTGATGTTGACTGATTCAGAAGATGGAAGTTTTACCAAAATATACGAGGAAATGCGACCAACATGGGTCGAGTTTTTTGAAGACATTCACATGATGGACGATGGCAGCGGTTTCATATTAAGATCATACAAAAACGACTGGAGAAATTTATATTATTATGATTTCTCCGGAAAATTAAAAACTCAGATTACCAATGTAAAATGGCGGGTAAGCAGCATTGAAAAAGTACTTGAAAAGCAAGAAAAAATATTTTTCAAAGGCAGTGGAGAAAACTGTACGGACGAACATCTCTTTTCTGCTAATCTTGATGGCAGTAACTTTAAACAGCATACTCAGGGGGCAGGAATTCATCAAACTTATCTTTCTGCATCAGGCAGCTATTTTACAGACATTCATGAAAGTCACAGCAAAGTTCCTTCTACAATTATTATACATGCTGCTGATAATTCCAAAACCATTCTTGACCCCGGCAAACAAAAAGAGTACGATTCCCGTACAGACCATAAAACAGAACTTTTCCGGGTCAGATCGAAAGATGGAAAATTTGACTTGCCCGTTAAATGGACCTTACCTCCCAATTTCAAAAAAAAGAAAAAATATCCGGTAGTATTTACAATTTACGGTGGTCCTGATGCCGGAGGTCTAAATGACTGGTGGAATGGATATGATGGCAATACATTATCCAAGATGGACATCATTACCGTAACCGTTGCCCACAGAGGTTCCGGCAAGTTTGGCAAGGCAGGATTGGACTTTATGCACAGGAATCTGGGTAAATGGGAAATTGAAGATTATATTGCTGTAGTGGAATGGCTAAAAAAACAAAGCTTTGTTGACCCTGACAGAATAGGCATTACAGGCAGTAGTTACGGAGGCTATCTTTCTGCTTTGGCCCTGACTTCTGCTGCGGATCATTTCACTCATGGAATTGCAAATTTGTCGGTTATGGACTGGCAGTTATATGACAATGTTTACACGGAACGCTATATGGATTCCTACAAACAAAACCAGGAAGGATATGAACAGGGTTCTGTGCTGACACATGTTGATAAATTCAAAGGGAAACTTTTGCTCACACATGGTTTTATGGATGATAATGTGCACGTACAAAACAGCATTCAATTCGTGGATAAGATGCAGGATGCAGGCAAAACCTTTGAGATGATGTTTTACCCTAATGAACGACATGGATGGGGTGGAGAAAAAAGAACACATTCACAGAAACTGAAGAAAGATTTCTGGCAGCGTCATTTTTTTGAAAAAAAATAAAAGACGAAAATTCTGCCCCCTCAAAAATAATTGGCATCAAATTAGGTACTGCATAAATCAATAGTTTTTGTAATATCTTTTAATAGTACTATATTGTTAAGCTTTTAAGCATTTAAGTACAAGCATAAACCGATAAACAAATATATAATGAAGCGATATCTATTGTCAACAGCCATCTTCCTGCTTTCTTTTACCTTCCTTTTCAGTCAGGATTCTGCTTCTGATACAGACATTAAATTTTATCATATAGATGTAGAACTATCCCTTGACAAGAACTACATTAAGGGTTCTTTGTATTGTGATTTTGTTGCAAAAAAAGATAATTTAAAAGAACTTAAACTTGATTTTACAGATAATCTAAAAGTAAGCAAAGTAGAGGGTGCCAATTCATTCGAACAAAAAGGCAATCAATTGTCAATTATACTGAAGGAAGAAGCCTCGAAAGACAAAACAGCGAATGTAACAGTATATTATGAAGGAATCCCCCCTGTAGAAGAAGGAGAAGGTGGTATTAAAAAAGGCATCATCTACTCAACTCATGGAAAAAACAAGACCCCGGTAATTGCTTCTGTCTGTTATCCTGAAGGTGCCTCGCTTTGGTTTCCTTGTAAAGAAGGAATCAATGATAAAAGTGATTCGATATATATAGATATTACTATAAAAGATATGAAAATTGAACAGGTTTTTATTAATAAAAAAACCAAAGAAGAAGAAATTAAAAAAATGCCTGTAATTGCAGTATCTAATGGTAAGCTTGAAGGAATTAAAAAAATTGGCAATGACAAGAAAAAATATCAGTGGAGACACAGACATCCGATAGCCCCTCAGCATGTATTGGTCGCTATCTCTAATTTCATGAAGGCAGAATCCTCCTTTAAAGGGAAAGGCTATGAATTCCCAATGAACTTTTATCTTTTACCGGAAAACCTGAGAAAATCCTCTTCGATGATGCGTAGGATACCTGAAATTATGGCCTGTCTTACCAATACCTTTGGTCCTTATCCTTATCGGGATGAAGGATTTAATGTTACCCAAATAGGCATCGACCTTGGATTGGATGGCATGCCTACTCAAACCAATGTTTTACTTGAAGATATGAAAGCTACGCATATGTATAGGGTAGTTCATGAAATGGCTTCCATGTGGTTTGGCAATCATATCAGCCCGAAAAACTGGCAGGATGCCTGGATTACTGAAGCCCTCGCAGCTTATGCAGAGGGAATGTGGCAGGAATACAAAAGGGGGCTAACCGTTTATCAGATCATCCTTGATGAGAAGGAATATTTTAAGGGCGGTAAATTGTATTTGGATAAAAGGGAAGATTATTCAAAAGAACGCTTAAACAAAAAAGGAATGTATGCTATTCATATGTTGAGGGGAATTATGACAGATGCCTATTTCTTCGAAACCCTGAAAGCTATAGTAGAAGGAAAAAGAGTGAAAGATCCTTCAAACAAGAACTTTCTGAGTACCAAACGATTCCAGAAAATCTGTGAGTATTATGCAAGTGAAAATATAGACAGAGACTATACCTATTTCTTTGAACAATGGATAAAGGGTGAATATTACCCTGAATTCAGGGTTTCTTATACTACAGGCTCAGGGAAATTAAATCTGAATGTAAAACAAGATGAAAGAAACACTGCTCCTGCTGCCTTTACCATGCCTGTAAAAATTGAAATTGTCATGGAAGATGGAAGCAGAAGAAAAGAAACTCTAAAGTACATAAAAGCAGAGCAAAACTTTGAATTTGAGATCGAAGGAACAGTTAAAGATGTCTTATTTGACCCCGACAACTGGATATTTAAAGATCTGAAATATATCCGAAAAGTAATGAATGAGAAATTTGCTTTGCAAAACCCTGAAATTACAACAAGTGAGAACCGAAGAACAATAATGATAAAATATGATGTGCCTAAAAAACAGGATGTAAGTATTGAAATTATCCGATTAGCTGATGGAATGAGCATAAAAGAAGATAAGACGATGACTTCAGAATCTTTTAAGAAAGAATCAGGTAGTCAAAGTCATGAATATGAATTGCGGATTGCAGATGATTCAAGAGGTGAATATAAAATTGTAATTTCTACAAAGGGAGAAAAATTTATTAAACGTTTACGAGTTAAACGTACCAAGGAGATTTTTTAGAAGGTTGCTCAATTATCATTTATGTTTTAATTAATATAATGGCTGAAATGTTTTTACATCATTTCAGCCATTTTTATGTAAGTTAAAATTCGATTCCTGTTTAAGGCAATATCACTCCAATAATATCAAGACCTGAGAAGAGACCATTCTACCATTTTTAACAGTAAGCAGATAAGAACCGGAAGGTAAATCAGGGATTTCAATTTTCTCATTGGAAACTACTGTTTTACAGAAATGTTCTCTTCCGAGAAGATCAAAAATTCTTAGCGAAAAAGAATACTGTAGCTATTAAATATCTAAATTTTTTCATACCTCTTTATTTTTTTAAATAAACAAAAAACCACTAAAAAGCAAAAATGTATATTTGTACAATTAGCATTATAATTGATAAATAATTCTCCCTTTTTTGGGTAGCCAACCTTTTCAAAGCGATTGTTATAATTTGAAAATTCTTCTTTCCGTTTTCAGTCTTTTTCATCTTATAAAGGAATAAAAATATTTTTAGACTTTTGTCCGACTCTCTAGGGGGCTGTTACGCAGAGAAGGTGCAGCAATTCCCAGGAATGACTACTATTTCGCCATAAAATTCTATTCGTTGAATGTCTGATATTTGCAAAAAAAATCAAGTCGGTACACCTACAATTATCCAGACACCATCAATTAAATGAAGGGTTACTTCATCGGTTCCGGAATCTTTTTGTCCGTCATATTCAATTTCAAAGAAAATTTTCACCCACAGTTTATTTTTTTCAAATTCAGTTTTACTACGTAATTGAAATCTGCTAATATTCCAACGCTCATATTTGATCAGATTCCTCTTTAGTTTTTCAGACCTGTTTTCCAGAGCAGGAATAACCTTCTGCCATTTTTTGTCATTTCTGATTTTAGACGCATAAAAATAACTTACAATTGATTCCGGGGTATTTTCGAAAGCATTAATCGTATTTGCATTTGTTTTGGAGATCATTAAAGGCTTCTCATATATTCCCCATTCATAAACAGGTTGTGAATAGGCAAATACTACTAAAACAAGGAAAAAAGAGGTAAGAAGAGTCTTCATAAAAAATTGAATTAATTGTGAGTTAAATTAGGTGAAGGTCAAAAATTAAATCGTTAAATTTTATACCATTGATACGTCTTGGGATCTTTATAATCACGGGTAAATTTAGATTTCAGTTCATCGGTATCAGTTATTGGGATAATTTTTTCGGCATAATTTTCTTCACAGCATCCTTTGGGGAAATTGTTTAAATGTTCTGCTCTAAGCATTTCTTCTTTACCCTTAAATCTAAACCATTCATAAATTAAAGGGATGTTGTTCAGAGGCTCCTCAATTAAAGCACTTCTGATTATACTCTTTTTGATTTCACCAATTCCATAACTATCTGAAATTTCACCATGTGCAATTCTTATAAGTCCTGCCGGACCTCCAACAAAACAAGGGCAACTGGCTAAAACAGTAAATTTAATCTCTCTGAATTGTTTTGAGATATCTTTTATTATCCAACAGGGAGCGTACTTTATTCTTTCGTAATGATAAAATAAGGTGTCCGAGTTTCTTAAAAAGCAGTTTACCTGACCATAATTACGGGCATCTTTTTCAAATATCAACTCAGACAAATTTATTGCCATTGTCTCATTTTTGATATTCTCTGCAAGAATTACTATTTCAGTATCCCAGCCCATTTATGATCATATTTAATTTCAGAGTAAATTCACCCGGAAATGCATTTTCATAATTTAATGATAAATACAATAAATTAATAAAATAAAATGTAGCAATATCTCATTCAGCCACTACATTATCATCACCTTAATAGTGTAACTTCTCCCCTGAGTACCACCTCTTCAGAATTATCTGATAATTGATAAGTAATCAGATACAGATAGACTTCTGAAGGCTGCCCCACCCCATTATAATTACCATCCCATAAGGGGTTTTGTGAATCGGAACCATCGTAGACCATCTGACCCCATCGGTTAAATATCTTGAAGGTTTTGATATCATCAGACGTCAGGCCAACAGGTGCAAAAGAATCGTTTACATTGTCATTATTGGGACTGAAGGCATCCGGAATTCCAAGGAAATCAGGTTTTATGTTTAGTATTATACTTGATGTATCAATACAACCATCAGATGAAGTTGCTGTAAGGAGTAAAGTATATAATCCTGAAACATTGGCAGTTAGAAATGTTGAGAAACCAGTACTGTCATCATAAGTTATCCCGTTGAAAGGAGAATTAGTCCAGAGGTAGTTGACATTCGGTTCGGAACTATTCCCCCCGTCAATATCTATAGTACTGTTAACTACAATAGTTATAGCGGTATCTCCCGGAATTCCATTAAAAAATGGATCGACGGTAGGAAAAAGTGGTCCGGGTACATTGACTGATTTTGTTTGAGTACAATTATTGGCATCCGTAACAGTAAGAGTGTATGAACCTTTTGTCAGGTTATCAGCAATAGAATCCTGTTGAGTATCAGACCAAAGGTATTGATAAGCATAAGTCCCTCCGGTAATTAAAGGAACAATCTGCCCACCGGCAAGATCAGAACACGTAGCCGAATCAACAACAAATTGAATATCTACAGAATCAGGAATCTCTACTGTAATAGTTTCCGTAACAAGACAGCCCTCGTCAGAAGTCACAGTGAGGCTAATATTTTTTTGGCCGGATGAATTGTAGACTACAGTTAGCGGCCCCTGATTTGTGGAAGTACCAGGATTTGCATTTGTTCCGAAATTCCAACTCCAATCAACAATACTTCCGAAAGAAAAACTGGAACTATCAATAAATGACCACGCTTCTCCCAAACAGTTAGTGGTAGGAATAACATAATCAATATCAGCTGAGGGGCCCTCAAAGGTTCCGGTTCCTCCAAATTCTACCTGAAAGCCATTTCCGGTAGAAGTAAAATTATTGACAAGAATAGCATAACTTGTTCCTGCAGTCATATTCAGAGCAGCCAGCCAACTATCCTGTCCCATTGCACAACCCGAAGTCTCGATAAAATCTGTAGCAGTAAAGTTCAGGCCTGTAGGACCAAGACAAGGTGAAGGAAATGCGCTGACAAAATCACCGGCTGCCATACAACGCAGAACTATTTTACCGGAACAGTCATTAATTCCATTGGGTAGTTCATAAACCACAAAATCAAGGTCATCAGTAGGGTTGTTGGGTGAGAGTGTAAAAACTAAAGTCCCAGCCTGATCGCATGTCCATTTAAACCAGGAGGAATTGAATTCAGAATTCCCTCCCAATCCACCAATACAGCTGTTAAAAGCTTCATCAGGGTCTAATCCGGCACCGGAAACACTTTGTATTACAAAAGATGAATTATCACAAAGAACAGATGCCGTATTGCAATCGGACCCCGGAAAGGCTGGGGCATTAAAATTCTGCGCACAGATCTGAAAAGTACCGGTATTATTATTTCCTCCCTGTACTCTGATGAGATAAGTCTCACCAATTACAAGCCCTCCTCTGTAAAGGTCCACAATATTACCTGAAACAGGAACATCGCATCTTAATTCATTAATAGTTCCGAGACAATCACCACTATACAGTACCACCTGAGGCTGCGCCAATGTCCCCCCGGGTGAAGGTGTTTGATTTCCGTTTATTGTCAGGTTCAGATCAGTTCCTATAGCCACAAAACTAAACCAAACATCATTTCCTACTGACCCCCAGCAAGCGGGTGCGGCAAAAGTCGATGCAGTGGCTGAAACATTTGTATATTGACCTGCGGAAGAACACCAATTACTACTGATTGGCAAAAGAATAGCATTCTGACATTCATCATTTGTGGGTTGTGCATAAACTAGGGTTACTGAAAACAAAAAAAACAGTAAAATAAAAGATTGGTTGTGCATAAAAATGATATTAATTGGTCATTAAAATTGGGCTGAAAGATGATAAGCTTCATAATAATAAGTCTTTTTTATGAGAAAAAATAGTATCCAAATACTTTTCTATCCTTCTTCTCAATAACATATATATTTTATTTAAGCAAATATTCTGTTTGGTCATTTTAACTGCAAAAAATCTGGAATATTCAGTTTGTTTATCATAAATGTATGAAGCAATACAATTATCTGCTTTATTTGTAAAAATCTTATAGTATTTATCGGCTAAAACAGCCTTTTAGTTTCTGATAGATCAATAAAATATCTATTGTTTTAAAGTTTACTGAAAGGGTCATACATAAATATAGCTGCCTCCGGGTTGTTTTTTTATTCAATAATTAATCATATGGTTAATTTTTCCTATATTAGATGATTGAAAAATACAATAATCACTCAAATTTCATCTAAAATTATGACACACACAGAATTTAGCTGGCAAAGCCCGGGTAAAGTAAAGATATATGCGCAGGGATGGTGGCCTGATTTGCAAAAAAACAAAAAATTAAAAGGTATTATCCTTCTGATACACGGATTAGGTGAACATTCCTCAAGATATCAGCATGTTGCTGAGTTTTTCACTCTTAATGGTTTTGCCGTTCTGGCAAATGACCGATCCGGACATGGAAAATCTGGTGGAAAACGAGGGCATGTAGCAAAATATGCCCATGTTTTTGAGGACATAGTAAAATTGCATGCCGAGGCAAGCCGAAGGCATTCCGATATTCCTGTATTTCTATATGGGCATAGTATGGGTGGCGGTATAGTCCTTGATTATATTCTCAATAAAAAACATACAGGACTAAAGGGGGTTATAGCCACAGCCCCACTATTGGAACCTGCATTCAAACCTCCTTCTGTGTTATTGTTTATAGGTAAAATTATGCGTTCCATTTATCCCGGCTTTTCACAAAATAACCAATTAGATGTCAAACTGGTTTCAAGAGATGAACTGGTAGTGGAAGCCTATACTAAGGATCCTTTGGTTCACTCAAAGGTAACATCAGAGACCGCAATAGGTATGTTAAACTCTGGCATGGAAAGCCTGAATAATGTTGGAAAAATAAACCTTCCTCTATTGTTGACACATGGTGACAAAGACGGTCTTACATCGCATGAGGCTACAAAACAATTTGCTGAAAAAGCCAGTGGGGATGTAACTTTGAAAATATGGGAAGGCATGTATCATGAATTGCATAATGAACCTGAAAAACTGGAAATACTCGAATATATTTATCAGTGGATATTACAAAAATTATAGAATATCATTATATTTAGGCACTCAAAAAATAAAAGAGCAGCAAAATTGCCCTTTTATCGCTTTAATTAAAAATTTAAATTAATACTAATACACAATCTTATGACAGCTAAAGAATTTATTATGGGGTTTCCCGAAAGAGTTAATCCTGAAGCATTGGAAGGTAAAGGCGATACTTGTTTTCACTTTAAAATCAGTGGAGATGACGGAGGTGATTTTACTGCTACAGCTCAGGATGGTGCTTTTACTGTAGTGGAGGGTTTGGAAGGTGATGCAAAGTGTGTTATCTCATCGACCGATCAGGTATTGATGGACATAATCCGTGGTGATCAGAACCCGATGACTGCTGTAATGTTTGGAAAACTAAAAATCAGCAATCTCAGTGAAATGACTAAGTTCGCAAAACCACTTGGCTTGATGTAAATATATCAAATACAAAATATCTTATAGCCTTAAAGTTCGCTTTAAGGCTTTTTTTTTGCTCTGAATCAGAATAAAGAAAATAGCAAGACAAGTAAAAACTGAATAATCATAGTACCGTCAATCAATGCTGTAAAATAATAATCATGTTTCTGATAGGGGCAATGATAAACAAAAAAACCGGTGGATAAACCTGAAACTAACAAGGCAAGGGCCGTATTCAAGGGGTAGATAGAACCTGTTAAGACTAACCACAATAACAATATAACTACAGATAAATACAAAGTATTCTGAACTCCGATTTTAGCTGGAATCGTCATTACATTATTTCGTTTATCAATTTCCCGGTCCCGCAGATCGAATGGAAGGGTAATCAGAAAAACAAAGATACATCGTTCAAGCAGGATAGCTAATGAATGTATATCAGGTTCTTTGCCGGATTCAAGAAAAGGCAGCAGAACGGTTACATAAGACCATACGATGGCAATCAAAAA
>CAJQOX010000196.1 GCA_905480075.1 uncultured Aureispira sp.
AGCAGGCTTCACTGTATTCAGCTGTGAAGCCTGCTCCATCTAATGCAGAAATGCTGTAAGGAGCAGAACGCACCCTGGTTTTCATTAGTTTCCCGTTTCTTCTGACATTCTTCAACTCTTTCAGATAAAAATTCTTCTTTACATTTCTGCCCTTCAGGTACCAGGGATGTTTGCCGCCGGGAGGATAAAAAATAGCATTGGTGTATTCTCCACTCTTACATACAAACCTGAAGTAAAATATAGTTCTGTCTTTTGTATATTCAATTTTATCAAGAATGTAGTCATCCTGCCACTTTCTGTAACTCGGCTTGTGGTCAGTATAGTTTTTTGACTGAGCCGTGAGTTCGCTAAGGAATATAAAAAACACAAAAAAGAAAGCGATATATTGTGTAGTTTTTTTCATTTACTTGATTGAAGTTGGGTTGCAATCTGATGGGGGCGTTTATTTAATATGTTTTGCTAAATTAAAAATATTCTATGATTCAAAGATATTAATAATCATAGATTTGTTTTTTTTTAACGAAAATGCAGATATTATAGTATATCAGATGCTCATATATGTATTGTGGGGAATCAATAAAGATCTTTTATGATTGATTTAACAAAAAACTGTTTAATATCTCAAGGAACTGAACAGGTTGCTCCGAATGAACCCAATGTCCGGCGCCTTCTATTGTTTGTAGTGTTGCCTGAGGGAAATATGTTTTATAACTTTCAAATTCATCCTTATCAATATAGGCAGAATCACTGCCTTTGATGAACAAGACAGAACCCTCAAATGGTTCCGAAAAATGGCTTTTTCCCAGAATATGTTTATATGCCCGGTGTATGACCTCAAGGTTCATTCTCCAGGTATATTTTTTTGTCTCCTTGTTCAGGTACAGATTCTTTAATATGAATTGTCGAACTCCGAAGCTGTCAATCCTGCTTTTCAGGTACTGATCTGCTTCTTTTCGTGAATTCAGATTATGAAGGTCAAGGCCAAATAGAGCATCAAAAATACCCTGATGATTCCCTTTGTATGCCTTGGGGGCTATATCTGCAATTATTAAGTTTTCAACCATGTCCGGATACTCTGTGGCAAACTCCATAGCTACCTTTCCTCCCATTGAATGACCGATTACCGAGGCTTTATAGAGCCAATGGCTTTCCATGAATTCATGCAGATCATCAACCATAATACTGTAGTTGAATTCCTCAGAATGTGGAGAACGTCCATGATTGCGCAAATCCACTATGAAAACCATAAAGTTTTTCGAAAGTTGTTTGGCGATTGTTTGCCAATTGTCTAAAGTGCCGAACATGCCATGTAAAATCACTACAGGATTTCCCTCGCCAAACATTTTATAATTAAGTTGCATTTTTTGATTATTGGTTTTTATTGATTAATACCAGGATGTCAGATTTAATAGAACTTCCCTGTTCGTTTGTCTGCTCATTGTTCCTCCGAAAATTGTATAGGTTCCCGGAGTATCTGTTTTTATGAATAATTCTGTTGGGGCCGGAAGGTTCTGCAAACTGTTGAACAGGCTTCCATACCCTAAAATTTCCGTGCTGATAACATCTTCCTTTGCATATTTATGATAGATCTCCCTGCCTTCGTATGCCCATTGAATTTCTCCTTTACCCTGAACACAGAAGCTCGTTTCTGCATTCAGGAAATGTCCGGTAGCGGTAAATTTTTCACCAATGTGGATTTTGGTGACAGGACAGGGGGCAATGATCTTAATTGTGCGGTAGGTGCCCACTATTAGTGCTTTTTTTGTAGGATGAAACCGAACGGTGTTTGCATCGAAAGCTCCGGGCGTTTCGGCATTAAACAGGGGCTTCTTGTCCTTGAGGTTCCAGAGATTTATGTTGTTGGAGTTCAGCATGATCATTTGAAGATCAGGACTCATAGAAAAATGCGCTCTCTGATTGCCGGTCTTTTCAGAAATGATGTTGATGCTGCTCAAGTCATCATTGATTTTATAGACCCTCCCTTTTTTTCCTGCCCCTGCCAATATTGAACCGTCTTTCTGTACAAATAATTCACCGATACCTAATTTTGCTTTTTTGCTGCCTTTTTCATTTAACTCCTCCCGCTCGATCCTGTTTATCGGTTCAGTAAAATTTACGGATTTTATAAGTTTCAGCGTCTTGCTGTCATATTGTGCAATCTGTGCCCTGCAATTACCAATGTAGAGGCTTTTACCATCTGCGCTGAATACAAAAGGATGGTCAGACTCACACCTCTTCCATTCAAAATCTTCCGGTATATGTGTCCTTGATGTCAGGATATCTCCGTTTTCAGGGTCAATGATAATCAGTTTCTCCTCCATTATAGCGATGCACTTGTTTTCGTCAAAACCGTGATTCCGGAACCATACAGCCAACCTGCTGCCATCGGGGTTATAAGCAGTTTTGTAGGCATAGAGGGTGGTGTTGCTGCCAACATCTGCCAGATAGTAATCTTCATAACAGTTGGGAACCTGCTTTATTTTTAGTGTTATCCGACCGTTGTCTGTACGACGGACTTCCAGTTTTTTTGTTGCTGTCTTTACGTAATTATAACATATTGCGAGTGTCTTGTCATCCGGGCTTACTGTAAAATCCAGAATATGTTCATACCCCAAATGTGTTTTCCAGCGCTCGGTCATATCTTCTGCTGACAGGGCATAAAGATATCCGTTGTTGTCAATGATGTAAATGCTCCCTTTTCCGTCGGTTTCCAGGAATTTTATCCTTCCGAAATTCCTTGGGTCTGAGAGGGTGAAATTGGCAACGCAGGCCCATTTGTAGCGCCCCTGACCAATGAGCGTTTGCTCTTTGTTGTTGTTCGGGATAAGTATTCCCTTGTCTTGTGTAAAGACATGTATAGGTAGGAACAATAGAGTTAATGAAAAAATGAATTTTGTCATTTTTTATTCTTTTCGTGGAGCTGCTTTTTTTTTAATTTTTTTTTACGCTTCGTTCTTCTTTGTTTATTGGAACTTTAACTCAAAATTGATTCCATTTTCTGGTCTATTGTAATAAAAATCGTTGGTTTAAATAAAAATTATACTTTTTTTTAAACATTTTAGCTCTGATTTTTTTTATACTATTAAATAGTATATTTACTTTTATTTCAATTGGAAGCTTTTGTTCTGAAATCTTAAAGTAACTTTAATTTTATTTCATTCTGATAAATATATTAATGGGATACAAAAGTTTATTACACTGTGTTAAAGATCTGGAAAAAAACAGTAGGTTGATCCGGATAAAATCTCAGGTCGACCCCGATTTGCAAATGGCTGAAATCCACCGAAGGGTGTATGATGCGAAAGGCCCTGCCATTTTGTTCGAAAATGTCAAAGGTAGTCCCTTTCCCGCTGTATCGAACCTTTATGGTACTAACGACCGAACCCGCTTTTTGTTTCGACATGAACTGCAAAAGGTTCAGAAAATCATAGAACTCAAAATTGACCCGGTACAATTTCTGAAAAATCCACTCCGGTATGCTTCCTCTCCTTTTTTTGCATTGAATGGCTTGCCCAAAAAGGCACGATTCAGTAAACCGGTCCTTTTTGGTGAAACAAAAATCAGCAGCCTGCCCCAAATAAAATCCTGGCCCGATGATGGCGGGGCCTTCATTACCCTGCCACAGGTTTTTTCTATGTATCCCCACAGCAAGGATATCATGAAGTCAAACCTCGGGATGTACCGTATTCAACTTTCAGGAAACAAGTATCAGCAAGATCAAGAGGTGGGGCTGCATTATCAGTTGCACCGAGGGATTGGCGTACATCATAATGCCTACAATAATTCTGATGAACCTTTCAGAGTCTCTGTTTTTGTTGGGGGTCCGCCTTCTAATGCTTTTTCTGCTATTATGCCCCTGCCCGAAAACCTCTCTGAACTGACCTTTGCCGGGCTGCTTAATTCCCGGCGTTTCAGGTATTTCAACAAGGACGGATATACCCTATCGGCAGATGCCGATTTTTGTATCACCGGAACCGTTCTTAAAGGGGAGAAATTACCCGAAGGGCCTTTTGGTGATCATCTCGGTTATTATAGCCTCACTCATGATTTTCCGGTTTTGAAAGTCGATAAAGTATATCACCGCAAGGATGCAATCTGGCACTTTACCGTAGTCTCAAGACCGCCTGCTGAAGATTCAGGCTTTGGTTACCTTATACATGAACTCGTAAAAGATCTGGCCTCGCAGGAATTTCCCGGACTTATTGATGTGAATGCAGTAGATGCTGCCGGGGTCCACCCACTTTTACTGGCTATAGGAAGTGAAAGGTATATGCCTTTCAGAGAACGTAAACCTGAGGAAATTCTTACTATTGCCAATCACCTGCTCGGCAAAGGTCAGACTTCCCTGGCAAAATACCTCTTTATTGCAGATATCGGTGATGACGAAAATCTTGATTCACATAATATCCGTCACTACTTTAATCATGTACTCGAAAGAATAGACTGGAAACGAGATTTACACTTCTATACAAAAACTACTATTGATACACTCGATTATTCTGGGGAGGACTGGAATTCAGGGTCTAAAGTTGTGGTGGCTTGTTGTGGGGATAAAAAACGTTCTCTTTCCGCAACCCTTCCACAAGACTTTGACCTGCCTCCGGGTTTTGAGGACCCTGTATTTGTCCAAAAAGGAATCTTGGCAATAAAAGCAAGCCCTTTTGATGATATGAAAAATACAGCAAGGATGATGAAACAATTGTCCGATTGTCTGATGAAATATGATTTGAATCAGATTCCTTTGATTATCGTAGTCGATGATGCTGTTTTTCTGTCTCAGACTCTCAATAATTTTCTCTGGGTTACCTTTACAAGGTCTAACCCCTCGCATGATATTCATGGCGTTGACAGCTTTACTGAAAATAAACACTGGGGATGTAATGGCCCGCTGATCATTGACGGCAGAATCAAACCACATCACGCACCGCCACTTATAGTAGATGATCATACGATGCAATCCGTAGACAAACTCTTTTCCAAAGGGGGCGAACTTTATAATCTGCTTTGATAAATTTTTGATAATTTTTTTATTTATCTAAAAAATCATTTATAATTATATATTCTTTGCAGTCTTTGTTATATTGGATAAATAATTAATCTATATGAAAGTTTTTTCCTGTATGTATGAATTTTGGAATAATCTCTAGCTGTACTTTTTATAGCTTAATTATAATGATTACTATGCCCGTTTACAAAAAAATATAAAGTAGTCTAAAAAAAAAATAATGCATTCTGCCTGAAGGTATTTATGCTTTTGATTATTCTTACCCATTATCTGTTATGAAAATACTTTCTACCGAGCAAACAAGAGAAGCTGATGCTTTTACCATTAGCAATGAACCTATTTTGTCAATTGACCTCATGGAAAGGGCAAGCAAGGAATTCGTTAATTGGTTTGTTTTTAAGTTTCCCGTCTCTGAGTTTGAAATGCTTAGTGTAATTTGTGGAAAAGGGAATAACGGGGGAGACGGGATGTCTATCGCAAGACAACTTGTCGACAAGGGCTACGATGTTGCTGTCTTTGTACTGAACCTTAATGATAAAATATCTGATGATTTCAAAACAAACCTTGAAAGGGTAAACCAACTTAAGGATTTAAATAAAATTACATTAAAAGAAGTTGCTTCTGTCGATGAATTGCCTGTTTTTGGTGAAGAAGAAATCCTGGTAGATGCCGTTTTGGGTTCCGGACTTACGCGTCCAGTTCAGGGGCAACTCGCCGAAATTATTAACTTCCTCAACGAATGCAATAATACGATGGTGGCCGTTGATATTCCCACCGGTGTTTTTTCTGATATGCCGACCACAGGCACTTGCATCGATGCTGATTTTACTTTTGCCTTTGAATTCCCTAAACTGGCTTTTTTCTTTCCCGAAAATTATCACTGTGTCGGTGATTTCGTTTACCGGTCTATCGGCCTCGATCAGAAGTTTATTGAATCGGCCGATTCTCCCTATTTCTACCTCACGCCCGATTATGTTAAGAAAATTTACAAAAAAAGGGATAAATTTGCCCACAAAGGGGTCTTTGGTCATGCTTTGCTGATAATGGGTTCCTATGGGAAAATGGGAGCGGCTATACTTGCTACAAAAGCTTGCCTCAGGGCAGGGGTGGGGCTAGTTACGGTGCATGTGCCAATTTGTGGCTATGAGGTAATGCAGACTTCTGTACCCGAAGCAATGGTAAGTCTCGATGAGGACCGCTTTATTTTTACCAAAGTCTACGACCTGCCCAAATATACCACTATCGCTATCGGTTGTGGCCTCAGTACCAAGAACAGAACAAGGAATGCACTCTGCTACCTGCTTAAACATATGAACAAACCTACGGTCCTCGACGCCGATGCCCTCAATATACTCGGGCAAAGCCCTGATTGGTTCGAATATATACCAAAAGGGTCTATCCTGACGCCACATCCCAAAGAGTTCGAAAGGATGTTCGGAAGGGCTACAGATAATTTTGAACGAAATGTGCTACAAAGACAAAAAGCACAGGAATTTGGTGTTTATATTATTCTCAAAGGTGCCAATACCTGCATCGCTACACCTGAAGGAATCTGCTATTTCAATTCCACAGGCAATCCCGGAATGGGTACCGCAGGTTCTGGAGATGTTTTGACAGGTATTCTTACAGGATTACTTGCACAGGAGTACAATCCGCTTCAGGCTTGTATCCTCGGTGTTTATATTCATGGACTTGCAGGAGATATCGCTGCTGAAATTCAAAGTGAAGAATCCCTCACTTCAGGAGACTTGGTTGATTATCTGGGGAAAGCTTTTCTGGAACTGGCCAGGTAGGTGATTCTATTTTTACAGTTTGCTGAATGGCCTTTATTCACACTTTTTACTGTGCTTTCTTTTACTGATCTATCCCAATATTTTAATGATCATTTCCCGCATCAGTTCGCCCTGTGAAACACTGACATTATTGACGCCCTTCGATCTTAAATCATATTCTTTCAAAGTAGATACTATCCCTTCAAGCTGTTCTCTGTTGTAAGATCTTGCTGCCTGAATGTAATCTCTGATAAAAAATTTGTTGACACCTATAGTAGAGGCAATTTCTGAATCGGTACTTCGCTGCATAGAATTGCAGATATAGACTTTGCTGAAATAATTGTACAGGGTAGCGGTAATCATCGGTAAAGGATGATTCTTTGGGTTGGCTATAAAATATTTGACGATAAGGAAACTCTTGAAACGGTCTCTTCTCCCCAAGGCATTCTGCAGCTCAAATACATTGAAATCCTTGCTGATACCAATGTTCTTCTGTATAATATTCTTATCTATTACAGCCCCCTCAGGCAGGTTTAAGGTCAGTTTTTCCAACTCATTCGATATCTTCGATAAATTGCTGCCCAGGTATTCGGCCAAGAGGTTGGTCGCAGCCGGTTTAATATCTATTTTTCTATCCTTTAAGTAGTTGTTGATCCAGTTAGGTACCTGATTTTCGTAGAGCGATGTGGATTCGAATACACAGGCCTTTGCCGATTTCTTTAAAATGCCTGCATATTTCTTCCGGCCGTCCAGCTTTTTATGCTTATGTGCAAATACCAGAATTGTGCTGTCCAGTGGATTGGCAAAATAGCCTTCCAGTTTTTCTATTGTCTTTAAATCCTGAGCCTCTTTTACAATGACTACTTGCTTGTCTGACATTACGGGATATCTCCGGGCACTGTCCAAGACTGTTTTGTAATCTATGTCTTTGCCGTAAAGTATAGTCTGATTGAATGCCTTAGACGATTCGTCCAGTACATTTTTTTCAATGTATTCACACAATTCATCTATATAATAACTCTCCTCGCCATGCAGGAAATATATCGGGAAATACTCCTTCTTTTTGAGTGTTCCCAATATCTGTCGGTAGGATAGAGTTTTTGCTTTGGCCATTCTCTTGCTTTTCTTATCTTTTCTTTTTGCGAATATAGTACTTTTAATTTGCCTTTTGTTAATCCCGAATTCTTAATTTTCTTATTTTGGGTTTTTATTCTTTAATTGCAGGATCAATTTTTATTTTTTTTGAAATTACAGTTTATTATGAAATTATTATCATTGTTTTTTGCTTGCTTATTTTGTTTTTCTGAATATGCTGCTACCGCTCAATCTGTTTTCCCTTCAACTATTGATCCTGTGCTCTATGATACACTGAGCTGGAGGTCTTTAGGGCCTTTCAGAGGAGGGAGGTCCTGCGCCGTAACGGGGGTGGAAGGGAAGAAGAACCTTTTTTATTTTGGTTCTACCGGCGGGGGCGTATGGCAGACAAATAGTGGAGGCAGGGCCTGGGAAAATATTTCCGATGGCTTTTTTGGGGGCTCGGTCGGTGCCGTAGAAATCAGTAAATCTGATAATAATGTCATCTATGTGGGGGGCGGTGAAAAAACCGTCCGGGGGAATGTCTCTATTGGTTATGGAGTCTGGAAAAGTGAAAACGCCGGTAAATCATGGAAACAGATGGGGCTGAAAAAATCAAGACATATCGCCCGTATCAGAGTGCATCCCACCGATCATAATATTGTCTTTGCTGCCTCTATGGGCAATCTGTTTAAGCCTAATCCGCAAAGAGGGGTCTTTAAATCCGTGGACGGCGGCGATTCCTGGCAAAAAGTGCTCTTTGTAAATGATAGTGTCGGGGCGGTCGACCTGGTTATTGACCCCTCGAATCCAAGAATTTTGTATGCCACTACCTGGCGCATTCAACGTACGCCCTACAGCCTTTCAAGTGGCGGTCAGGGCTGTGGCATCTGGAAAAGTACCGACAGCGGCAACACATGGAAAGAGCTTACAAGAAAACCCGGGTTGCCCAAAGATACCCTTGGTATTGTTGGTATAACGGTCTCGCCTGTCAACTCTCAGAGAGTATGGGCTATTGTGGAATCCAAAACCGGGGGTGTCTTCCGTTCCGATGACGGGGGCGATACCTGGACCAAAACCAACGACAAACGCAAACTCAGACAAAGGGCTTGGTACTATACCCGTATCTATGCCGATACAGAAGATGAAGACAGGGTCTATGTCCTTAATGTACGCTATCACCGGTCCGATGACGGTGGTAAAACATTCAAACAATTCAATGCCCCGCACGGTGACCACCACGATTTGTGGATAGACCCCTCCGATAATCAACGCATGATCATCGGGGATGATGGCGGCGCACAGGTGACCTATGATGGCGGACAAACCTGGTCTACCTACCACAATCAACCTACCGCTCAGTTTTACAGGGTATCTACCGATAATCACTTTCCCTATCGTATCTATGCAGCACAACAGGATAATTCTACTGTCAGAATCCCACATCGTACTAAAGGTTGGTCTATTACTGATAAAGACTGGGAACCTACGGCAGGCTGTGAGTGTGGCCACATTGCGGTCGACCCGCTCAATTCTGATATCGTTTATGGTGGTTGTTATGACGGTTACCTGCAAAGAAAAGATCACAAAAGCGGGCAGTCGAGGGCTATCAGTGTATGGCCCGATAACCCGATGGGGCATGGTGCCGAAGATATGAAGTATCGCTTTCAGTGGAACTTTCCGCTCTTCTTCAGCCCACACGACCCCAAAAAATTGTATACAGCCTCCAATCACCTGCACGTGACTGTAAATGAAGGGCAGTCATGGCAAACGATCAGCCCGGACCTCACCCGAGATGATTCCTCCAGGCAGGTTTCCTCCGGTGGGCCGATCACACAGGATAATACCTCTGTGGAATATTACTGTACCATCTTTGCTGCCTGCGAATCTCCCAGGATAAAAGACCTCCTTTGGACAGGTTCTGATGATGGCCTGATACATCTGTCGCGTGACGGAGGAAAAAAATGGGAAAATGTGACGCCCCCCAACATGCCGGAATGGATGCTCATTAATTCCATTGAAGCCGATCCTTTCAATGACGGGGGACTCTTTGTGGCAGGAACCCGTTATAAACTCGGCGACTTTAAACCCTATCTCTATTATACCAAAAACTATGGAAAGGATTGGTTGAAAATTACAGATGGTATCGAAAAGGAACATTTTACACGTGTAATTAGAGCCGATACACAGAAAGAAGGACTCCTCTATGCAGGAACAGAATCAGGGGTCTACATTTCTTATAATAACGGAAAAAATTGGCAGCCCCTTCAATTGAATCTACCCGTCGTTCCCATTACTGATATGATCATCAAAGATCATGACCTCATTGTTGCTACACAGGGGCGTTCTCTGTGGTTGCTCGATAATATCAATGTGATCAGGGAGTCCGATAATAGGTTGACTCAAAAAGATTTTCACCTCTTTAAACCGGTGGATATCTACAGAATGTCCGGAGGGCAGAATGTAAATGTCAAAGGAAATGGTGTCAATCATGCCGCCGGAGTTCAACTACATTATTTTCTCAATGTTATCCCTGATAGTTCTGAAATATCTATGGTCATTACAAATGAAAAAGGCGATACATGCAGGCATTTTAAACATAATGCCAAAGAAAAAAGAGATCGGATAAAACTACATAAAGGCTCGGGTATATTTACCTGGAATATGGACTATCCACCTGCCAAGACCTTCCCGGGAATGGTCAACTTCTGGGCCTCTATGTCAGGACCCAAGGCTTTGCCGGGTAAATACAGGGCTACCCTTATTGTGAATGATTCCGCACAGTCTGTTCCTTTCAATATTATCAATGACCCCGACTCCGATGTTTCTGTGGAAGACCTGCAAAAACAATTCGACTTTGTTGAGTCTATGCGGGATAAACTCTCGGAAACACATCAGACCATTATGGATATCAGAAATGTCCGTAAACAATTGAATGATTTTAACAGCAGGCTGAAAAAGGACAGCACACTCAAAGATATTGTCTATCTCTCTGAACGTATTGATTCTGCTATGTCCGTAGTAGAAAAAGCACTTTACCAAACGCAGAACAAAAGCCCGCAGGATCCGCTGAATTTCCCTATTCGTCTCAATAACAAACTCGGTCACCTCAATTCTCTGTCCTACGGGGATTATCCACCGACCGATCAGGCTATTGAAGTGAAAAATGAACTCTTCAGACAGATAGATAAACAAATGGCTGATTTTAAAAAGATATTATCGGTCGATATTGTTGAATTTAACCGCTTGTTCAGAGAAAAAATGGTGGAGGCTGTATGGCTGAAACCGGAATAGAATATTGATCTTAAAGTCGGTATATGTTTTTTAATTATATTCCTGATTTTGATTATATCTGCTGAATATTCTTTTTTATCAGACAAATTTGTATTTTTAAATAACGATTCTATTCGGAAATACTTCAAAATCCCAAATTATGAAATGCTCCGCTGTTCTATTTTGTCTCTTTTTTTATTCTTTTGCCTATGCTCAGACTGATGCTGTAGTTAAATCTTTAAACCCTCAGAAATGTCAGAATGTAAAGATTAAGGTGCCTAATAGTCTGATAAAACACGAAGCCTGGGAAAACGGCGGTATACGGGTGGATATTACAGTCACTTCAACGACGCCCTCCGAAATTCTCGACGCCCTCCTCAAATCAGGCAGGTATGAACTGAAAGGGGAGGTGATTGAGAGTGATTTTTATGTCTCGGCTCCTAATATGGATATCCCGCTCACACTCAATGGCAAAGTATTTAAGGAAGATGTCAATATTAAAATTTCCACTCCTGAATATTTTGTGATGAACGACAAAGCAGACCTTTATAAGGATGTAGATGAAAATATTGTTCGTTCCCGTTCTGATACTGCTCAAGAAATGCAGGAAATGCTGAAAAAAATGAAACAGATACGCGAGGATGTAAATGTACACATTAAAGTGGTATCTACCTCCTCAGAAAAAAATGTGACAGTCAGCAGGTATAAATTTGGCCTGAATGGCAAGAGTTATACTGCGGATAAAATTGTCTTTCCGCAGGTCGACTAACCGGATGTACAAAAAGGTTTCCTATGCATTATGTCAGGGCTTAAGACAAATTTTATGGCTTTTGTCGTATCCTTCAATTTTTACAATAAATAGTTGCGCTGAATCAGTGAAGTCCATAGGTATTATGTAATGATCGCTACCGTAAGGCAACTTGATGCTGAAAAGAGTTTTTCCTGATATGTCATGAATTGTCAGCTGACTATCTTTACTCAGGTTCTTGTTTAGTAGTACATTCAATTCTTTACCTGATAAGAATACCTGAGTCATATCTTTTTCTTCAATGAGAACCGTTCCTACCGAAAGTTGAGTACTGATATAAAACCTGTCAGCAGCTTCTGATGAGTCAGATGTAAAACTGTAAGCTCCGCTTTTAAGGTCATGACCTGTCATTAGTTTTCTGTCATACAATATAACTTCCTGTGCAGAAGGGAAGTTGTCGAATTCTGTCATTTCTATGGAGTAATGACCACTTGTCCCTGTTGTAAGAAAGAGCTCCGTGCTATTGTTTAGGGAGCTGTCAGGCAAGGTGTTTATAACCAATAGATTGTCGTCTGCAGAAAGAGAGGCAAATGCTACACCCTCTGCTTCTCCTGTGGCTAAATGTAAGGCATCCATTTTTAGATCATATAAGGAACTTGCACCGTTTTTGAAACGGATAACGGCTTCAGTATTGAAACCCTGTGTGCTGAGCTCCAACCTGATCAGCGGATGAATATTACCTGCTTTTTTAAAGAAATTGCCAGTGATAAGGGGGTCGGTTATACGATAACTGTCTTCAAAACTAAAGCTAGTATTTGTTGTGCTGCCTACAAAAAATGATTGCATCATAGGAATGATACTTGTCCCTCCGTTTGCCCCGACATTATCTATGTAAGTGGTGTAACTTCCCCAGGTGGCAGGGTCGTGGTCCCATACATAAACCGCATCAGAAACGCCTGCAGGTATAGAAACCAAATCCCAGTCGATAGCAGAAGGGTAGGGGTTGCCTATCAGATTCCAGCCATCGCCATCATTAGTAAGGTTGACAGTAGTAGTTCCTGAATTCGGATTTCCACTGATATCCATTACAATTCCTCCGCTAAAATAACCCGTATAGCCTTTCCCTGAAATCATTGAACTCCCTGTAGATGCAGGAACCTGCCAGGAGGCATTGGGTTCATCATAATAATATATATTCGGGAATGTTCCGTTCAAATCAAGTGTATAGTCATCATTCAGTTCAGAGAAGGAGGCGTTTGTGGTTGGATTTGATAAAAAATGATGCCCGCTGCCCACTACAGGGACAAATTGCTCAATTGTTATATCGCCGCTGATACTTCCTGAACCATCTACTATGATAGCTGAAGAACTGCTGTTTGCCTTTAGAGTCAGAGAATGTCCGCTTAAATTTAAAAGCCCGTTCGTTAAAGTCAGGGCACCACTTATATCAAGGTCAGCTGTCAGACTCATCCCTGCAGTATTATCAAGTTCCAGACTTTCTATATCTCCAAGTAAAGGACTTTGTGCACTTGTGCCGTTTAAAATTAAGTCTCCGCTTATTATTCCGCTGTTGAGCAGATCTCCTGAAACCGCTAATTCGTAACCGGCCGTGATATCCAGTGTTTTTCCACTGTTTACAGTAAACGACAGACTGGCATCCTGACTATAGTCTATATCTAAAATTATATTCCTGTCAATGACAATATTATCTGCTGAAGCAGGAACACAGGTACAATCCCAGGAGTTCACATCACTGAAATTACCATCGGCTATTGTAGTTCTTAATGAAGGGCCTCCGTTGCAATTGTATGAACCATATTCCGTTCCGTTCATTGCAAGCGACCCAATAAATCCGCTAGAGGGTGAATGCCAGTAACTTGCGCCCGGATCAATTGATACAGATCCGTAAATAGTAGCGCTACCACAAACTACCACATGCCCACCACTTAAAACATGAATTACGCCATAATAAGTCCCTGTACCATTAATACAAAGAACATCACCTGAATGTACCGTTCGAGAGGGTTGAGGTACCCAACTATTTGTTAATACATTAAAGGTCTGACTGCATGTTGGAGGCGACTGAGCCTGCAATTCAGTGTTGACGAAAATTGTGAAGTAAAAGATGAAAAATAAAAAAGGGGTTTTAAGATAAGGGATAAAGTTTTCTTTCTTTTTCATAAATATCTTTTTATATATTTTATTTACTATGTTCAAATAGTATTCCCTTCTTTATACTACTCTAAATAGATGATTAAAGAATATATTTCTTTTTGCGGAGTCTTTTTTATGGAAAAAGTTCCATTAATGGAATTGCTATATCTTAGATGTTTAGATTAAATTTACTGGCATAAATTTATTTTCTGTTCAGAGAATTAAGCTTCTTTATAACTGAAAAATATCTCAATTTTATATTAAATTAAAAAATCCTGCAATTAATTCAATCAATTAGAGAAACTTTTGCCGGTGGATAAATGAAAAGTATGCCCCGTTTTTAAAATGAAAAATAATTTTGATTTAGTTTAATAAAATTAAAATAACTAAATAACAGTTTTTGAATTACTGTCAAAACAGTTGCTGAAATTCATAAATGATTGTAATATTTTTCTTTTGAAATTGAAATATTTTAAGTCCTGTTTATCTTTTGTTTGAAAAACCTTATCTTTCCAAAAAATAATTTATCTATACTTAATTCTAAGATAATTTTATGTATACAAAAAGAAATTACAGCATCCTGATGACTTTCAGGTGGTCTAAAGCACCATTTTTTATCGGATTAATTTATACAGGGATAATTGGAGCAATTCATTATTACACACCCTATGATATTTCTTTACCCTGGCAGCCTGTAAGTATTATCGGAATTGCGGTGGCGTTTTATCTGGGATTTAAAAACAACAGTTCTTATGACCGTACCTGGGAAGCTAGAAAAATATGGGGAGGTATTGTAAATAACAGCAGGTCATTTGGCGCTTCGGTATTGGCTTTTATTCAGGGCGAAAATAATTATGAGATCAAAAAAGAATTGATTTACAGACATATTGCCTGGTTGACGGCTTTGCGTTATCAACTAAGATTAAGTAAAGAATGGGAGCATGTAGAAGATAGAATAAAAGGGAAGTATGCACCTGCAGTTTCTGAGAATTATATCAGTAATCTGGAGAATGAATTGATTGATTTTGTCGATGAGAAGGAGATGGAATCTTATATCGATAAATCCAATACTGCCACACAGATAATGGTTCGACAGTCCACAAGATTGCAGGAATTAAAAGATAATGGCTATTTTGAAGATTTCAGACATATGGAATTTCATCATCTTATAAAATCTTTTTATGATGATCAGGGCAGGTCTGAAAGAATTAAGAATTTCCCTTTTCCCCGTCAATATGCTTCCACTGCAGTTTGGCTAAATTTTGTATTTTGTTCTTTTCTTCCCTTTGCGATGCTTGATTTTTTTCCGGGTGTTGAGATATGGTTTATATGTTTCAGCCCTTTGATGTCTGCCTTATTGATATGGAT
>CAJQOX010000197.1 GCA_905480075.1 uncultured Aureispira sp.
AGTACTTTATGCCTACTAAAAAAAACTATGCTAAGTTTGAAAAAGGAATTCAATAGCTTCTCTTGCCCGTCCTTTCATTATCCATATTAAAGCATAAGAACTTTATTCAGACACTATTTTTCCTGATTCTAATCAGAAGGACATCTCTGAATATAAATTGGATATTATTTACTACAGTAAAAGGAAGTTAAATTCTTTTGAAAGGACTAATTAATGGAGTTGCTGCCCCTTTCTATATCAACATAAATAAAATGCAATTGAACTTTATAAATAAGATCTCAAAATTCATATATTATGGAATTTGAAAAAATGAAAAGAAAGCTTCTGATTGCTGAAAAAAAAATACGCAATCTTGAAGATTTGCTTGAAAGCAATACCAGAGATTTATTTATTTTCAATCAGGAGTTAATTTCAAAAAACAAACAAAATGATATACTTTTAAAAGAGGTTCATCACCGGGTTAAAAATAATCTCCAAATAATTACAGGCTTATTATCTTTACAATCTTGCAGTATAGAAGATATTAAACTTAAAAGTATTTTTAGGGACAGTCACATGAGGATTAATTCCATAGCGCTTGCTCATGAAATGTTTTATCAGACTGAAAGCTTATCTAAAATAAATTATCAAAACTATATTCATGATTTAGCATGTACTTTATCCAGTACTTTTAATCAGAACAAGGAAATCTCTATAAAAGTAGATTGTTCCGGAATATTTTTCAATATAGAAACGGCCGTTCCATTAGGCTTGCTTATCAATGAAATCCTAACCAATTCTTTCAAATATGGGTTTAATTCCAAAAATGGTGAGGTAAGCATTAAGATCAAAAAGCACCTTGACACAAATGATTTTACACTTAAAATCGGAGATAATGGCATTGATTTAACAGAAGAAAATGCTTCAAAAAAAAATTCACTAGGTTTGAAATTAATAAAAAAACTGTCGAAACAACTTTCTGCAAAATTCTTAACAGATAAGAATAAAAAAGGGACTAATTATGTCCTGAAGTTCAAGGAAATTCAATCTAAAGTATTAAAACTTAATAACTGAACACTAAGAGAAGCGAAGATTACTTATCGAAATGAATCAGGTTGATTTTGAAATAAAGAAGACAAGTAATTTAACTATATTTTTTTAGGTGGACGAAGGGTAAATCTTGGCTAATACAATACTTTTTTTCTGTTTAGATACAGGAATTCTTTATCCATCAGTCAATAACAGGGATCCATTTTGTCCTCGTTGATAAGTACTTACTTCTTGCCAATTTATAATATGACTTTGGTGAACACGAATAAAGGTAAAAGGGTCAAGTAAGGATTCAAACTCTTTGATTGTTTTACTCACGACAATCGAGCTTTGATTTTTGAGGTATACTGTTGTATAATTCTTGTAGGCTTCTAAGTGTATAATTTGAGGTACATTAACCAAATGAACTCCCTCGCGGGTGGAAAGAGAAATTCGATCCGGATAAGTATTTGTATTTTGAAGATTTCTAAAAAGCAAGTCGATTTTAGTATTCCAATCACCAGGTATTATTTTTTTATTATATTTTACTATTGTACCCATTAATTCATCTTCATCTATAGGCTTGAGCAGATAGTCAAAGGCACTTACCTTAAAAGCCTTAATGGCAAATTCATTATAAGCAGTAGCAAAAATGACATCAAAAGGCGGTGATTGTTCCCATAGTTTCAAAAAATCAAAGCCAGACATTTCAGGCATATCGATATCTAAAAAACAGAGATTTATATCCTGTCGATTTTCAAGGAAATTGAAAGCCTTTTTGGGAGAAGTAAAAGTAGCAACTAGTTCAACCTGAGGACAAAACTCTGTTAGTTGCCATTTAAGACTTGCGATAGCCAATTCTTCATCATCGATTAATACTGCTTTAATTGTATGCATAGTCTTTTATTTTTTAAACTGTACAGGTAATTTCAAGGAAACAATAGTGCCCCAAGGATTTAAAGTCGTGTTATCCACGTAATGTTAGCTAAGTTTTCCTGATTTATTTCCAATCATATATTGTTCTATCCTTGATCTTGTTATAGCAACTCCATGCGATTTACGTGTTTTCATATCAGAACTATATTTTTTACTGGCCGCTATACCTATTCCATTATCTTTGATATCTATACATAGATAACTATCTTTTACATCTAATATTATTTCAATTAAATTAGGTCTTGGGTTGTTCTTAAATCCATGCCAAATCGAGTTTTCTACAAAAGGTTGTAAAACTGCAGGGGGAATAAATAAATTTTCATTTACTTGTTTAACCCATTTTATTTCGTAGTTGAACCCATCTCTAAAACGAGCTTGTTCTAATTGAATATAAATTTCGAGCGTGGATAATTCTTTTTCCAAAGGAATAAACAATTCTCTACTGTTATCTAAAACATTTCGGACCAATTTCGAAAATTTAGAGATATAAAGTGCCGCTGATTTGTTTTGTTTAGTCACTACCAAACCTTTGATACTGTTGAGTGCATTGAAGATGAAATGAGGATTCATTTGTGCACGTAATGCTTGGCCCTCTACAAGCATGATACGTTCAAGGAGGTCTTTTTCTTGTTGTAATTTTTCATGTTCTTTTAAAAGTATTTTTTTCTGAGAGTAGAATATATAGATTCCTATCAGGATTATAGTTGTATAAAATGATAATATAAAGATAGTTACGCCATCTAACAGCCTCTAATTTATGATTCATTTTTGTTTTAATCAACTCTTTTTCTTTTTTAAACAATCCAAATCTTACTGCTTGTTGTTGCAAAACTCTTTGATTGTCTTTATTCATACGTTTTCTCTGCAACTTAATTAAAACTTGCAAGGCTTCCTTGGCTTTTTTGTCCAGCCCTTTATCGTCAAGTAGTTCTGCGTACAACTCATACAAAAAAACCAATATATCGGGATAAACCTCCATTAAATCTCCTTTTAACAATTCTTCTATATTCGATATTGACCTTTGTTTCGGATCAATTTCCAGTTGAAGAATTTTGGCCGTATAGAAGATTCGAGCTTCTCCTACCTTCTCTGCCCATTTCATGGTTTCGACCAGTTTGTCAATTGCGTAGGTTGTATCCCCTTTATCCCGATTAATTTGGGCTTCAAGTAAATAAAGATGCCCCAAAGTCGTCTTATCTCCATTTTTTTCAAAACATTGCGAGGCTTTTTGAGCGTAGTATTCGGCTGTATCCAGCTTATTCAAATACCTGAAGGCTCCGCCAATACTAATATTAAGCAGGCAAGCCAAGTTTGGATCGTCAGAATTAACATATTTAAGAGCTTCTTTGTATAATACAATAGCATTTTCATGGTCGTAATGAGCCTCTTTCATCCTTCCCATAGCTTTAAGAGAGCTACCAATTCCTACCGAATCCTTTAAGATCAAAACCATTTGATAAGCACTATCCAAATATTCCAGACTCTCGAAATAATTGGACATCATCATTTTTTCGACTCCTATATTGTAATATAAAGTAGCTATGTTGGTAGTATCTTTTTCTTGTAAAGATAAATCTAATCCTTTTTGGTAGTAGATTATAGCAGAGTCAGGGTTTCCTAAAGAGGATAAATTTTGTCCGAGATTATTATATAGTTCTATACTTCGTTCAGGGTCAAAATTCAGGGGAAGGATAGCTAAAGCTTTATACAGGCTAAAAGTGCTTTCGTGTAATTGTTCATTATAATAATAAGCATCACTCTGTGCTAACAGAAAACAAACTGTTTCATATGGACTTAACGAATTTTCATCAGCGAGAACAGAATCCACAACTTTAATAGCCCTCGCAGGGTTTAAATCAACCAATTCATATAATTCATCATTTTTTTCATTTTCGACATTTTGTCCAAATCCCTTTATACCAGTCATCATAAAGACCAGAACCAAGGAAATGGTCAGCAGCTGTACGGTTGTATTTTTATTCATGGAGAAATTTAACTATAAATTATTTCTAATGATACATTTTTTACATTAAAATTTTAACTAACATTTATTCTTAGGAATGGTGAAAAAATAAATTGACATTCTTGGAAAGGTATTTTTTTGATGAACTAGCAGAGAAGAAAGCGCTTAGCGGGCTAAGCAACTGATGAACAACGACGGTTATCAGAAAAAGAGCCAACAAGAATGTCCATTTATTTTTGAATTATTCCTTAATGGAATTTCAATAAAAAAAGTTACAAATAGAAATAATTTATAGAATTCAGTTATTGAAGTTGTTTAATTTTTTGCCGCTATTGCTTTCTTTACCGTTTCAATTTCAACATCCCAGCTTGGGCCATTCATAAAAAAGTTAGAAAAGTAAATCTTAGACCAACCGCTTGTACTCAAGTCGCTTTTCCAAGTGTAAGAAACAAGTGGCGACATACCATCTCCATTAGTATCAGGAAAAATAGCCCAAGCACGTACCAACCGATATTTCCCTTTGGTGTCGGTATAAACAGCTTCCTCCCAATCATTACCTAAGAGTCCTACCATTAGTGGTTTTATTTGTATCTTTTGTTCAAAGAGCGCTTTTACTTCTTTGAGTATAGATGCTTTATCGGAGCCTCTCCATTCATCCTTCGGCAGGGATGTAGTATAGGCTGATGCTAAGCGTTTTTTGTCTGCATCAGTCAAGGTTAAACTAAATGTACCGCTTGCGATTACGTCTGTAAAGACTTCTGAATAGGTAGAATAAGCTGACAGTTCAATTTTGATCTCATGAGTTCCTGCTGCTTGTTCCAATAAGGCCAAAGCAAAGGCTCTTGCTCCTAAATTAAAATTACCATACTCTAGTTCAGGGTCTTTTAGATCTGGCAATACTGGTAATCTCCAGGTTGTCCACTTTTCTATTTGCTTTGTTTCTTTGACAAAATCAGTATAATAGGTCAATTTATTTTCGGGAATAAGTGTTTTTTTGACACCAAAACTTCTTTTAAAATCTATTTTCTTTCCGTTGATATAAAGATCATAAGCCAAATAAACTCCTCCCATCATTTCTTTGCCATCAATGCGTATATTACCCAATGATTTTTCAAGATAAATTCTGCTATAAATCTCTCCCTTGGCATTTAAATTTGTTTTGAATTCTTCTGGTTTTTCATTTTTAAAAGCGATACTTTCATTTTTATCAGAGAAGACAATTTTGCCTACATTATTGCCGTGAGTTGTAGAGGTCATTCCCTGGTCTTCATATAATTCGGCAGTTTCTTTTGAATCTGTTTTTTTCCGGTAATTTTTTCACTAAGTTTTTTAAAAATCTGCGCTTGTGATTTATTCGAAAACAAAAAAGCAACAAGAAGCAATAACCCTATTATTATAGTTTTCATTTTAATCTAGTTTAAAATTCTATAAATTGGTTTTTAAATATTAACTAAGACAAATATGAAGGTTAAAATGATTAAAAACAAGAACAATGAACATTTGACATATATCGTCGAATATTTGAACCTAAGAAGAAGGAGTTCTTAATATCTGAAGTAAAATATCGATTCTTTTTTATGTTTAGGTTATATTTACAACCATAATGAAACAAGTCCCATCTTACTGAATTAATTAGTACCAAAAAGGAAAATAATATACTATTTACAGGAAAAAAATTATTCTTAGTGAATCAATTAAGATAATTTCTTTGGAAAGTTGCTCATCATAAAAATAAATTTACTTTCGATACAAACTTCTACATTTTAAATTTTTAGTAAGCAATAAAGGCAGGCAAACAAAAGAAACTATTTAAAATTAAGCTGTTCCTTTTTCTTAAGAACAGTAAACTAAAAAAGGGCAATACAATAGAGAGCAATACAATAGAGATCAAAACAATGGAGAGCAAAACAATGGAGAGCAAAAAATTGCAGGCACCGGGTCTAAAAAACGAATAACAAACTGTTCATCCTGGCTAAAGAACAGCCAGAAAAAAGGCAAAGGCAAATATCCATAAAAAAACTTGCAGTTTAAGATAAACTTAAATGATCCTTTTAAACGAATATCAGCGAAGGGCTTAGAAATCTATAGCGTTCGAAAAACATGAGCTTATTCTTTTATCACTCTTTGAATGAATTCCCTCTGTTCACCTCTGATATAAATCAAGTAAACTCCACTTGACACTTGTTCCAAGTCAATTTTCTCCACCTCCTCCTCTATCGTTCGCCTTTCCAGGATTCTTCCAAGCAAATCGTAAACAGTCAAAGTTAATCCATCTTTATCCATCAAGTTTTTCAAATCAATAAATAAAATTTTTGAAGTAGGATTAGGATAGATAGAAATGTCGTTAAACTCTAAATCAGACAAGTTATCGTCTGTCAAAAGCAAACTAATACAAGCGGTATCAACACAAGCATTATCATCCGTAATAGTTACACAAGATATACCAGGCTGCAGTCCAGAAGCAACTGCTGTCATTTGGCCATCGGACCATAAGTAGTTATAAGCTGTTTGAACTGTTCCTCCAACGGCAGTAGCTGTAGCAATCCCATTTCCATTATCCGAAACGCTGGCAAAAAGAAGGTTGGGTTCAATAATATTGGAACAATTAATCTTAATGCAGCCATTATTGTCAGTAACCGTCAAACAATAAAACCCGGCAAAGGCAGAAATACTATCAGAAGTTATACCATTAGACCAATTATAGAAATAATTTAGCCCATTACCAGCGACATTTGCATAGGCGAGACCCAAGTCACCATTACAATTAGCATCGATCGTATTGATGGATAGGGATAGTGTATCTACTCTTACTAAAACAGAATCCTCGGCAGAACATCCATTGCTATCAATAGCACTGACAAAATAGAAAGATGAAGCAGAAGGAGAAACTGAAATAGCAGCAGAAGTATCTGCTGTATTCCAAAGAAATGAAATGGCACCGGAGGCCAAAATATTAGCCGTATCTCCCTCACAAACAGAACTGTCAGCAGTTATAGAAAGCAGGGGAAGGGCATTTACAAAAACAGAATCAAAAATACTGTTTACACAATTATTCGAATCAACATAGGTATAAGTTATCAAGGAGGTACCCAAACCAGCAATATACGGATCAAAGCTTATTCCTGAAACAGCTGAACCATTATATACTCCTCCGAAGGGAAAGCCAGAAGATAATACGAAAGGAGAAGCATTGATGCAAGTCTGATCGGGTAAAGATAAATTCAGAACAGGCAAGGCATTGACCAATGTAAAAGATGTATCAAAAGCAGAACAGCCATTACTGTCCGTATAAGAGTAAGTCATTAAATGGGTCCCGACACCTGAAGCAGCAGGATTAAATAATCCAGCTAAAATACCAGGACCATTATAAACACCTCCCAATGGTAGGCCTGTATTCAAATTTACAGGTGCTGTCCCTTCACAAACCGCCACTGAATTTAAAGAAACAACAGGCAAGTTAAGAACCATCAGATTATTGTACGCAGTCTCAGAACAACCATTGGCGTCTGTGTAACTGTATTCTACGAATACATTACCGACATTACTTAACTCTGGAGTAAAAAACCCGGCCGATATTCCTGTTCCGGTATAAATACCTCCCGCAGGTTGTCCACCAGTTAATGCTACAACCGAATCACTAAGACATACATCAGAAAAGGGAGGCAAAGATACTATCGGTAAAGAATCAACTGTTATGGACTTTATAATGGTAGCAATACAAGAATTTTGTCCGGTAAATGAATAGGTGATATCGAAGTTTCCTGTACCTGCATCAGCGGGATAAAACATATCGTTGATTACAGTTACACCGCTGTAAAACCCACCCAAAGGGCTACCACCAGATAAGGAAATACTATCGACACTGATACAAATACTCTGAAAATCTGACTGTGTTAAATTTGTATTGTTGGTATCAACGGTCAAATTTTGATTGGCTGAAGCAGTACAACCAAAAACATCTGTATAACTATAGCTTACCGTAAAGAAACCACTGCCTGTTAATCCGGGGTTAAAAAACCCATTGGTCACTCCTACCCCACTATACATTCCTCCTGCAGGACTCCCCCCCGACAAAGGGACCGCATTACTGTTGCTATTACATATTGGTGATAAAGGAAAAAGGTTGACATTGGGGAGATTTTTCACTTCAACATTTTGAGTAAAGGTATCAATACATCCAAAAGAATTAATTACGACATATTGGAGATTTTGAAAACCTATTCCAGCCGTATTCGGACTAAAAATATTTCCTGAGACTCCACTACCGTTCCAGCTTCCTCCAACAGGGTTTGCTGACAAATTATAAGGGCCTTGATTGACACAATACAAGCTGTCAATAGTTGCGGTGGCGACAGGGCTGGTATTTATAGTCGTCAAAACAGAATCAATGGCACTGCAGCCATTATTATCGGTATATGAATAAAAAGTATAAACCATACCAGGACCAACAACAGAAGGAATAAATGTATTTACAGAAACTCCTGAGCCACTGTAAACCCCTCCGGATGGTGTACCGGTATTGAGAACTACATTTGTACTGTTTTCACACAAAGGACCAAAACCAGAGATGCTTGTAACAGGTAAAGCATTGATTTCAAAGGTTTGGCTGTCTATGGAAGTTCCACATGAATTGGTATACTGGTATTTCAGAGTATAAGTACCTATTCCTAATATTGCAGGATCGACAATCGTACTATTTGTTCCATTTATCTGATAGCCCCCTCCAATAGGTACACCTACCGATAAGGTATCTATAGCAGCATTTACACAATAGTCCCCGGGATTGTTTAAAACTGCCTGAGAAATTGACTCAACAGTGACCCTTTGCGTATCAGAGACAGTACATCCATTTTGTGTAAGAGAATAAGCGACAGGAAAACTTCCTGCTCCGGATAAAAAGGGATAAAAATTGTTACTTATTACAAATGGCCCTTCATAGGTGCCACCGGTAGGTTGTGCCGTATTTAGAGGTATGGCAAAAGTTGTTTCACAAACAGGATTGATAGCCGGAAAATTTAGCAGTGGTGCAGCAGATACCGTCAATAAAAAAGTGGTTGTAGCAAAACAACCGGTTGCATCGCCATAATTATAGCTGACCAAATGGGTACCTACTCCTGCAGAGTCCGGATTAAAAGTATTGTTGTTTACTCCAGGCCCTGAATAGGTACCTCCTCCTGGAAAAACGATCGAATTGAGCGAATAAGCAGGGTCTGCTTCACAGAAAGAAGGCAATGTATTGCTAAGAAGTAAAGAAGGGGGAGGAACAACGTTTGCAATCTGCACATCTGAAGCGCTGCAACCAAGAAGATTGGTATATGTATAGGTCAGAAGCGTTGGACCTGCAGCTACAACAGAAGGATCAAAAAGCGTATCATTGAGCACGCCAAAACCACTCCATATACCACCTGATGGCAGGCCTCCTACTAATGGAACTATGCCTCCATCGGAACAAATAGTAATGGTGTTTGCAGGAGTACTAACATTGGGAAGACTTGAAAAAACAACATCAACAGTGTTGGAAGTATCTTTACAACCCATACTGTCTATTTCAATAAAATAGGAGCCTGTATTCGCTGTGACAAAGGTATTGCCTATACTTCCGTTTTGAACCAGTCCCTCGTAGAACCATTTTAAATTTAAATCGGAATTGTAATTCGCATTTAAAGTAATACTTGAACCAGTACCACAAATTACCGGGTTGACCGGCGTAATCATTGAAAGAGTGGGTTCGCAAGCTATAATCTTAGTGGCAAAACCGTTATTGATAGAATTGGCATTACTTGAATAATCTCCGAAACCCATTGGAACAAGACCTGTTTTCCCAGTAAAATAAGTTGCTCCATCATCCCCGATATCACAGCCAAAAACGTTGTAGTTAAATAAAAAAGACCCCAAACTGAAACTGTAATCTGAGGTAGTACTTGCAAACCAATTTATTGAAACTAATGAGGTATCAATACTAATAAAAACACATTCTCTTGAACGAAAATAAGTAGCAGAACCTATATTCAGATTCCCCGACAAGGTTCCTCCAAACAACACCTGATCATCTTTAACCTCAAAAGCATTAAAAATAGTCTCATTATTATTGCTCGTAATTTCATTTGCAAGAATTGGGTTCAACGAAGAATCTAACTTAACAAGAAAAATAGTACCACTTGCTATTGGCGTTCCGGCAATATTGTAGGAACTGATACTATTTAAAATATAAATGACGTCATTTGAAGCATCAACTCCAAGTCCGAAACTACCATTCGAACCAAAACCGTAAATCCCTACAGAAGGTAATACCGGAGATGAATTATAGAAAAAACTACTGGAATCCAATTCTATGATTACACAACTATTGGTTTTATATATTGATAAAGGTGGCGAGCCAGTAAAAGAAGCTGTATCAACCACGATATTATTTGAATAAAAACATTGCATAACAACATGACCGTTTGTCTTGATATCCATATCAGCTACTAAAACACCGGAAGAAGCCGTGTTAGAAGGATTGGCAGCGATTGGTCTGATCCAAGAATTGACCCCGGAAGGATTGGTCTTCAATATAAATGAATTTTGAACCGTGCCGTTCGTCGGCAGTCCGATAGTTATTCCAGGCAAAAGGAAAGAATCAAAGCTCTGTTGACTTACTGTATTGCCGGGATATAAAAAATTGGACGCTGCGTAATAAAGATAGCCATCCTTGTAATTAATCTTCCCTTCATCATAGCTTTTAAATTCGTATACAAAGGTTTGGGCTCCCTTTTTTATCCATTGTATTGCACCTGAGGTATCATATTTGGCTAAAAAATTAATTCCTAATTGGTTTTGAGTACTTCCGGTTACTGAAATCGTATCAAAAAAAGCAGTATCTGTATAAACTCCACAAAAATATAGCCCCCCTTGTTTGTCTATTTCTATATCATAACTGATATCCTTCCCTTGTCCACCAACAGTATTAACCCATATCAAATTCCCATTTGGATCTAATTTGGCAATAAAAATATCTTCTTCACCCTGAGAATTCAAGACACATGTATCGATTACTGCCCCATCAAAAAAAGTACCGGTAATGTAACTGTACCCCAGGCTATCAGATACAATACTTTTAGTTAAAATAAATTCATTTGTATTTCCGCCCGAAACATTGTTAAGCCAAGAGAATCCTTGTGCATTAATAACAGAAGAATTGCTTAATGACAAAAATAAAAAAGTCAGTAAAAGAGTACAGATTTTAGTTCTTCTAATTATTGAATTAAAATTAAACATAAGTTCTATTGTATGTTAGGTAGGTGGGTTTGATTAAATAACAAATCATTTAAGTTTTTGTTTAGATTCCATTTATTTCAGAATAAATCAATTTAATCGTAATTGAATAATTAACAGCACTTTAACTTATCGTCAAAGGGGTGGCCGTATTAATTTATCAAAGAAAATCTGAACTATATTTATTGTTTCATAAAATAAATAACGTTTTTTTCTCTCTCACAATTCAAGCTGAATCAATTCAAATCCAACATGCTGATTCAAATGAGTAAAAAGTCAAATGGTCAATTTATTAAAAATTCTGCATGTGGTTTGCGATGAAGTAAACAAATAAACCCCAAATCAAAAAACCACAGTCTTCACCAGTATTTTCCAATACCAATAAATCCCGTGATCTTAAAAGGTATACTCAAATAGATTCCTATACGTAAAACCCAAAAAAAAGATACCTGAATTCATTTTATAGCAATATCCCCATCAACGCAGCAACAACCGAACAAACCGCCTGTCTCCATCTGACTCAAGCTCCAACAAATAAACACCTGCCGGCTGTTTCAGGCTGAAGTCAAGTAGTTGACTATCCCTGTAGCTTTTAGACAGGATTTGCTTCCCGCTAAGGTCAGTTACCGAGACCTTTATTGAATTGAAAAGCGCCCCCAGGTCAATCCTGAAGTTTCCATTGTTTGGATTGGGATAGAGGAGTAGTTCATCTCCAAAAGTATTCTGAATGATGGACAGGCCGGTTACATTATAACAAGCTGAGGTATCTGAACAACCGTTATTATTAACTATTACGGCATAGTCTCCGTTTGAAGTGACTGAATAAGTCTGACTTGTAGCTCCGGCTATTGCTGTCATTGCAGGGCAGTTCAACCATTGATAGGTGGCGCCTGATTGATTGGACATCAGGTTTGTCCCTGATTCTGTTACGGATAGATCCGGTGCATCGATTGTAAGATTAAGTCTTATTACAGAATCACACCCTGCCGAACTTATCAAGGTATGTGTTGCTGTTGAATTTGATGCATTGTAGACAATATCATTGACCCATGTAAAAGAAGAACAAGCGCTTACAGTCTCTACACTGACATCGCTGCAGGGAGGGATTTCATTCATTGACATTACATTCCAGGCTGTCCTCTGCCCTATCTTATGCGCCATCCATGAACGCCAAAGAGTGGAATCTGTGGGCATCACATCACAGGAACAGTCGTTGGTCAGGATGGTATACATGTAAGAACCTATTGCTTTATTGACATCACTGCTCATATGCCAGGGATCGCCCATCGGATAAATCCTGACTCCCGGTATTTCTTCCAACATCTGAGCGATCAAAGTTCGCAGGGGAACATTCCTGGCAAAAGGCAATTCCGATTGATTGATCATCTGACGGGCTGTGCCCAGATCTGTTTCCACATCCCCGGTATTTCTTCGTTTATCCAAGCCGTATAACATAGTCACCAACCCTGTACTCGCATCATCCTGTAAAGGATACCCGAATGAATAGTCAAACATAGTGGAATCGACTGAATACAAATGAGTCGACCCCATGCTTGACCTGCCATAGTTGAAGTGTATCGGTGCACTTGAACCATATTGCAATGATTTCTGATTCTTTGTAACCACCCATTGCAAACCAGATAAAATACCATTTTCTGTACTTGTACCCCCGTGGTTGTATATCAGGCTCGAGTCGCTGATTCCACAGCCCTTGAAGGGAGATATAAAAGTCGGACTGCCTGTGTAATGCGTCTGACCGACTGAGTTGATCAGGGTCGTCTCTGCTATGTCTGCTATCGTATCATTATAGGTATAAACTGAGGAAGATGCACTCCTGTTAAACAGGTGAGCGTAAATTGACGCCGCAGTCAGATAGGATCCGTTTGGAGTGGGGTGAACCGCTGCGACATCTTTCATGTTTGCAGGCAAGGCATCCCATGCAA